>JASLKI010000173.1 GCA_030747575.1 Verrucomicrobiota bacterium
GCTTGGCCAACGGCTGCCGGTGATGCTGTCGTTCACCATCACCGATCAAAGTGGCCGCACACTCTCCGGCCAAACGGTCGAGGCGTACTGGAATTCCGTCGCTAATATCGACCTGCTCAGCGTCGGGATCAACTGCGCACTTGGCCCGCAGGAGATGCGATCGCACATCGACGAGCTTTCGCGCATCGCACCGGTTAACGTCAGTGCACATCCGAACGCCGGCATGCCGAACCCGCTGCTGCCGACCGGTTTTCCCGAGACGCCCGAGTCGTTCGCGCCTCAGTTGCGTGAGTGGGCGGACAACGGATGGCTGAACATCGTCGGCGGTTGCTGTGGCACGACGCCGGATCACATCCGTAGCATCGTCGAGTCGGTCAGCGACTGCGAGCCGCGCCGCTTGGCCAAGCCGCAGCCGTGGCTGCGGCTCAGTGGTATGGAGGCGTTGACGGTTCGCCCCGAGTCCAATTTCATCAACATCGGCGAGCGAAACAACGTCACCGGCTCGCCGCGTTTTGCCAAGCTGATCAAGAACGACCAGTACGAGGAGGCGCTGGCGGTCGCCCGGCAGCAGGTCGAGAATGGAGCGCAAATCATCGACGTCAACATGGACGAGAGCATGCTCGACTCCGAGGCGGCGATGGTGCGATTCCTTAATTTGATCGCGTCCGAGCCGGACATCTCGCGCGTTCCGATCATGGTCGACAGCTCGAAATGGTCCGTCATCGAGGCTGGTCTCAAGTGCCTGCAGGGCAAGGGAATCGTCAACTCGATCAGCCTCAAGGAGGGCGAGGAGCTGTTCCTCAAACAGGCGCGGCTGATCCGCCGATACGGCGCGGCGGTGGTGGTGATGGCGTTCGACGGGCAGGGCCAAGCCGACAGCACCGAGCGTCGCGTTGAGATTTGCACGCGCTCGTACGATCTACTGACGAGCGAAGTCGGTTTCCCGCCGGAGGACATTATTTTTGACCCGAACATCCTTACCGTCGCTACCGGCATGGAGGAGCACAACGACTACGCAGTGAGTTTCATCGAGGCCACGCGCATCATCAAGTCGACGCTGCCCTTGGCCAAGATCAGCGGCGGGGTCAGCAACATTTCCTTTTCATTTCGAGGCAACAACGGCGTGCGAGAGGCGATGCACTCGGCGTTCCTATACCACGCGATTCGCGCCGGGCTGGACATGGGCATCGTCAACGCCGGTATGCTCGAGGTGTACGAGGAAATCCCACCCGACTTGCTTGAGCGCGTCGAGGACGTTCTGCTGAATCGCCGTTCCGATGCCACCGAGCGGCTCGTCGAGTTTGCCGAGACGGTCAAGCAACAGGGCAAGTCCGAGAAGGTTGCCGATGCCTGGCGCGAGGGAACCGTCGAGGAGCGGCTGAGTCACGCGCTCGTTAAGGGGATCGTCGAGCACATCGAGGCCGACACCGAGGAGGCGCGGCAAAAACTTGGACGTCCGATTCACGTCATCGAGGGGCCGTTGATGGATGGCATGAACGTCGTCGGCGACTTGTTCGGTGCGGGGAAAATGTTCCTGCCGCAAGTCGTCAAAAGCGCGCGTGTCATGAAAAAAGCAGTCGCTTATCTGCAACCGTTCATGGAGAAGGAGAAGGCCGAGACTGGCTCGTCGTCGCGCGGTAAAATCCTCATGGCCACCGTCAAGGGCGACGTGCACGACATCGGCAAAAACATCGTCGGCGTGGTGTTTCGCTGCAATAACTACGAGGTCATCGACCTTGGTGTGATGGTGCCGTGCGACAAGATTTTGAAGGCCGCTCGCGAGGAAAACGTGGACATAATTGGTCTCAGCGGGTTGATCACGCCGTCGCTCGACGAAATGAGCCACGTTGCGAAGGAGATGCACCGAGGGGGATTTGATTTGCCGCTGCTCATCGGCGGGGCGACGACCAGTCGCGAACACACCGCAGTGAAGATCGCGCCCGGCTACGAGATGGGAACGCTTCACGTGCTCGATGCTTCCCGCGCTGTCGGCGTCGTGGGCAAACTATTGAGCGAAAACGGCCGTGAAGATTTCATCGCGACGAACACAGCGTTGCAGGACGAACTCCGCGAAAAGCATTACAGTAAACGCAAAGCCAAGCCGCTGCTGTCGATCGCCAAGGTGCGCGCTCTCGCGACTCAAATAGACTGGCGCGCGGAGGACATCCCGCAGCCGGAGTTTACCGGCGTCCGCACGGAGGGCGACTTCCCGCTGGAGACGTTGGTTGAGTTCATCGACTGGTCGCCGTTCTTCCACGCGTGGGAGCTGCAGGGGCGTTACCCGAAAATTTTTGACGACCCGGCCGTCGGTGACAAAGCGAAGGAGTTGTTCGACGACGCGAAGGAATTGCTCGACCGCATCGTCGGCGAAAAATTGTTCACGGCCAAGTGCGCGTACGGTTTTTTCCCGGCCAACCGCATCGGCGACGATGTGGAATTGTTCACCGATGTCAGGCGAACCAAGCGTTTGGCCAAGTTCCATTTTCTGCGCCAACAAAACGAAAAGGCTTCCGGTGAAAACCACAGCTTGGCCGACTTCATCGCGCCGGGGGAAACCGGCTTGGCCGATCACTTGGGCGCATTTGCCGTCACGGCCGGTCACGGCGTGGAGGAGCTGGCCAAGTCGTTCGAGGCTGACAACGATGATTACAACGCCATCATGGCCAAGGCGCTTGGCGACCGTCTAGCCGAGGCGTTTGCCGAGTGCCTGCACGCGCGCGCCCGGCGCGAGTGGGGCTACGGCGCTGACGAATCCTTGAGTAGCGACGAGTTGATCCGCGAAAAATATCGCGGCATTCGTCCCGCCGCCGGTTATCCCGCCTGCCCGGATCACACGGAGAAGCGGCTGCTGTGGGAGTTACTTGACGCCGAGAAGCACACCGGCATCCGCCTCACCGAGAGTTGTGCGATGTGGCCAGCCAGCTCGGTGAGTGGGCTGTACTTCGCGCATCCGCGTGTCAAGTATTTTGGCGTCGGCAAAATCAACCGAGACCAGGTCGAGGACTGGGCAAAACGCAAGAGCATAAGCCTCGCCGATGCCGAGCGCTGGCTCGCCCCGAATCTCAACTACGATCCGGCTTGACCATCCGCGACCGAGGCTCGCCCCGTTTGTTAAAAACTGGCATGCTCTGCGCGTGACGAGTGGCTTTGGATGGGACCGTTTTTCTCTCTCTATTTGGCTTGCCTTGGCTGGTGTTTGGCTGCCGCTAGGCTGGCCGCTGGGCGCTGAACGGGCGGCGGAGACGCGCCTGGTTTATGCTCAGCTTACCGGCGAACCGGCGGCGGACGTTGCCGTTCGCCTCAGCGCACAAGGCTTGGACGCGGGTGAAATCGCCAAGGCCACCCGCGTTCGTATTGCCGAAATTGCAGCCCAGCAGGACGCGCTCGTGGCCAGGGTTGGCCAAATCGGAGGAATGGTCGAGGCGAGGTTTAGCCGTTTGGCCAATGCACTCAAGGTGAGACTACCGCTCGCCCAGATGGAGCACCTCCGCCGGCTCGATGGCGTCGACGATGTCCGTCCGGTGGCGCAATTTCACCTGTTGACATCGACGAGCGTGCCGTTCATCGGCACGCCGAAAGTCTGGAACCACGGCAAGCTATCCGTCACTGGCAAGGGGGTGCGCATTGGCATCATCGACTCCGGTATCGACTACAATCATGCGATGTTCGCCGGGAGTGGCGACGTGGCGGACTACACCAAGAATAACCCAGCGCGTGTCGAGCCCGGCACATTTCCCACCGAGAAGGTGGTCGGTGGCTATGACTTCGCCGGCGACGAGTACGATGGCACACGGACTCCACATCCGGACAGTGATCCGCTCGACTGCGAGGAGAACAGCCACGGCTCGCACGTGGCCGGCATCGCGGCGGGAATGGGCGTGCTGACAAACGGTGTGCCGTACTCGGGCGGTTACGGGGAGGAACTGAATATGGACAAGTTCCTGATCGGGCCCGGCGTGGCGCCGGAAGCCAAGCTGTACGCGCTGAAGGTGTTCGGCTGCAAGGGCACCACCGGCCTGTCGGTGGACGCGATGGAATGGGCGGCCGACCCGGACGCGGACGGCGACCTGAGCGACCGGCTCGACGTGGTAAACCTGTCGCTGGGCAACTCGTACACCCACCCGGAATTCGAGAACAACGCCGCCGCCCGCCTGTTCAAGCTGGGCTGTATCGTGGTGAGGGCGGCTGGGAACAGCGGGAACAATTTTTATGCGCTGATGTCTTATGACGACAGCGAGATCAGCGTCGCCAACTCGATGGACGATGGCATCGAGAACAACAGTATCGAGGCCACCGGCCCGCCGGTAGTCCGTGGTTTTTACGAGGCGGTTGAGGGGGTGTTTACGAAGCAGCTTGAGGGTGCGGGGGAGATCGCTGGCCGGGTGGTTTACGCCGATCCACCCCAGGCCTGCGAAGACCTGAAAAACGCCGTGGCTATCGAGGGTAACATTGCGATGATCGATCGCGGTGTCTGTTTTTTCCTCGATAAAATCCAGCGCGCAATGGACGCCGGCGCGGTCGCGGTGATCGTGGTCAACAACGAGGGTGGGCCACCGATCGCGATGGGCACGCCCGGCGGCACGGTGGACATCCCGGCCATGATGATCACCCGTCGCGCGGGCGAAAAGCTGAAGGAACATTTGGCGGACGGCCTGCATGTAACGCTTGGCGGCGATGTCATGATTGGCGGCCCGGAACTGGGCGATCAACTGGCACCTGCCAGCTCGCGCGGGCCGGTGTACGAGACGCATCTTCTTAAGCCGGATCTTGCTGCGCCCGGCTTCAATATCCATTCAGCATGGGCTGGGAGTGGGGTTCAACAAATGAGCGGCACCTCAATGGCGGCCCCGCATGTCGCTGGCGCAGCGGCGTTGCTGATCGAGCGGCATCCGGACTGGACGCCCTCCATCCTCAAGGCGGCGTTGATGAACACCGCCGTGCAAACGCGGGATGAGAACGGGGCGCCGTATCCGGAGACGCGCACCGGGGCCGGCCGCGTGAATCCCCATTTGGCCATTGACACGCCGATCATCGCCTCGGATGCGGATTCGCCGGCGAGAGTGTCGTTGTCGTTCGGCCTGCTGGAAGTGGTCGGGCCGCATTTGGCCAAGCGCAACATCGAGTTGACTAATTTGGGCGACCAAGCGTGGGCCGGCTCCATCGTGGTGAGCAACACCTTGGCCAACGCCGGCGTGACGCTTACTGCGGCCAAGCCGACGGTCACCGTCCCGGCCAAGGGCGCGGCCACCGTCGAGATGACGCTAGCGATTGATCCGGCGAAGGTGCAGTTGCTGTTCGATCCCACCACGCCGCCTGAGGTTAAGGGCGGGCCGCGGCACATCGCGCACGAGGCGTCCGGCCAGGTTTGGTTTCACGGCGAGTCGCGCTCGGTGCATGTGCCGTACCACATGCTGCTGCGCCCGGTGGGAGACTACCGTGTGGAGCCGAAGAGCGTTGAACTGTCACAAAGCGATGGCTTGGCGACGGTTACGTTGCCGATTGTCGGGGGCAACCCGCACAGTGCGCCGCTGGTGTCAGTGTTTCAGTTTGGCTACCTCAGCCCTTCGCGGGGGTACAGCAACCGAGAGCAGGCGGCGCGCGATTTGC
>JASLKI010000174.1 GCA_030747575.1 Verrucomicrobiota bacterium
CCTTGAGGAGCCGAACACACCGAACGGGCGCGGTTTCGATCATTTCAAGGGTTTCCTCTGCGACATGATCGACGACTACTACAAGCACCGTCGGCACGGTATCAATTATTTCCGCGAAAACCGCCGTGAGATCGACCCGCCAGGCCACGCCACCGACCTGATCACCGAGTGGGGCATCGACCATGTGAACAGCCGCAAGGGCAAAGAAGCCCCGTTCTTCATGTACCTCGCTTACAACGCGCCGCACACGCCGATTCAGCCGCCGCAGGATTGGCTCGAAAAGGTGAAGGCACGCCAACCGGGCATCAGCGATCGACGGGCCAGGCTGGTGGCGCTCATCGAGCACATGGACCACGGTATCGGTCGCGTCATCGACGCGCTCAAGAAGAACGGGCAGTACAAAAACACGCTGACCATTTTCAGCAGCGACAACGGCGGACAAGTCAGCGTCGCCGGCACCAACGGCAATCATCGCGGCGGCAAGCAGGACATGTACGAGGGTGGCCTGAAAGTGCCGACTTGCGCCGTTTGGCCCGGCAAAATCAAGGCCGGCACACGCAGCAACCTCGTCGGCATCACGATGGATTTGTACCCGACCGCCTGCGCCGCCGCCGGAGCCAGCGTGCCAAGCCATGTTCGCGGCAAAAGCCTCCTGCCGACGATGCTAGGCCAGGCGCAGAAGTTCGATCGCGACTTAATCTTCGTCCGCCGAGAGGGCGGCCTGCGCTACAACGGGCAGGACTACCACGCCTTCCGCCGGGGCGACTGGAAGCTCGTTCACAACTCCCCCTTCGAGCCGTACGAGCTTTACAACCTGAAAACCGATCCGCTGGAGAAAAACGACCTGGCCGGGAGCAACCGCAAAAAATTCACCGAACTGGCTACCTCCCTCCGTCGTCACTACCAACGCGCCGGAAGCACCCCTTGGCAAAAGCCAGCTAAATGATAATCCGTGCCCGGTCAAGCGGCATTTAAAATGACATGAAAAAATAAGCGGCCCATCACGACTGACACAATAGGATTTATCAATGAAGAACCTTGTCCTGCTTTTCATCCCTCTACTATTTACGATCAACAGTCTATCCGCAGCCAAGCCGAATGTGTTGTTCATCGTTATCGACGACATGAACGACTGGATCTCGCTGCTCGATCCGCAGTCACCGATCAAAACCCCAAACCTTGAGCGCTTGGCCAAGCGCGGCACGCTATTCACCAACGCCTACTGCATTTCCGCTGCATGCAATCCATCCCGAGTGGCCACACTGACAGGACTCCGCCCTAGCACCAGCGGTGTTTACGGCAACAAGAGCGATTGGCGCAAAGCTTTGCCTAAGCGCCAAACCCTGATGCAGCAATTCCAGTTGGCGGGCTATGCGGTTCGTGGGGCGGGAAAGATATTCCACCATCAATTCAACGGAGCGTTTCACGACGAGGCCTCGTTTGGTGATTTTCTTTCAATGGCTCCACAAAACATGCCGCCCAAGAAATTAAACCAAGCGCCCAAGTACGGTTCCCGCAACACCGACTGGGGTGCTTGGCCAAGTGACGAAAAAAACACCATCGACTTCCGCACCACGGAGTACTGCATCCGCTCACTGAAAAACCCCCCGATCGACAAACCGCTCTTTTTGGCCTGCGGAATTTTCAAACCTCACTCGCCCTTTTTCGCCCCACCAAAATATCACGCCAAACTTCCGGAGATCCCGAACCCCACTCGACTCGACAGTGATTGGAGCGACCTTCCCACCGGCGCACTCAAGCTGATGCAAAACAAAAAATGGTTTTGGAACGGCATGTCCGCACTCGACAAACGCATCCCCGGCTCCTACGACGATTTTGTCCGGGCCTACGCTGCCTGCTGCCTATTCGCCGACGCTCAAGTCGGGCGTCTACTCGATGCGCTCGATCATAGCCCTATTGCGAAAAACACCATCATCGTCTTCTGGTCCGATCACGGGTTTCATCTTGGGGAAAAAGATCACATCGAGAAATTCGCTCTTTGGGAAAAAGCGAACCACGTGCCGTTGATCATCTCCGCACCGGGTGTGGGCACACCCGGTTCCCGTTGCGAAATACCGGTCGATCTCACGGTACTTTATCCCACACTCCTTCACCTTTGCGGCATCAAAGACCAATCGTACTGTGATGGCAACAGCGCCCTGCCGTTGCTCAAAAACCCCAAAGCAAAATGGGACCATCCAGCAATCAGCACCTACGGCAGAAACAACCACACCCTTCGAACCCAGCGCTGGCGCTACATCCGATACTCGGATGGCACCGAGGAATTATACGACCATCAAAACGACCCCGACGAATGGACCAACTTGGCCAGGCGGGAATCCGCGCAAACCCATCTCGCGAAGCTCCGCGACCGGTTAAAGTTCAGCCAAGATGCCGAACCCGTGTCTGACCTCCGCAAACCGAAGGCCAGGCGCTGAGCGATTTTTGAGTGGCAGCGTAGCCGGTTTTAGGTAGGTTTCACCCATGCGAACTACCAAACTTCTACTGGTAACGGCTTTCCTTTCCTTCGTTGCACTTGACCAAGCGGAGGAGTCGCCGAAGAAAAAACTCCCGCTCATCTTCGAGGAGAACTTCGAGAAGGGACACAAACGATGGGAGGTCACGGACAAAAAAAGCTGGACCCATCGAAAGGTCGACGGGAACCACGTCTTTGGGATCAA
>JASLKI010000175.1 GCA_030747575.1 Verrucomicrobiota bacterium
AGCTCGGCGCTCGCGCTGGCATTCTCGGAGATTCCGTCGGCGGAAGCCATCACGACGGAAATCAAGCGCACCCTCGAGGCGAACAACATGACCGACAACGCGCACATCCGGCTCACGCTGACGCGCGGCGTCAAGCTCACCTCCGGCATGGACCCGCGCCTCAACACCGCCGGCCCGACGCTGATCGTACTCGCCGAACACAAGTCGCCCGTGTACGACAAAACCGGCCTGAGCCTCATCACTTCGAGCGTCCGCCGCCCGGCACCCGACGTGCTCGACCCGAAGATTCACCACTGCAATTTGATCCAGTCCATCCTCGCCAAGATCGAGGCCAACCACGCCGGGGCCGACGACGCGCTGATGCTAGACTCACACGGCTTCGTCGCCGAGACGAACGCCACTCACCTCTTCATTGTAGAGGATGGCACCGTCACGACGAGTCGCCTGGTCGCTTGTCCCGAGGGCATCACGCGAGAGGTCGTGCTCGGCCTTTGCCTCGACAGTGATATCCCGCACGAGGTGCGCGACATCTCGCTCACCGAGGTGTACCGCGCCGACGAGCTTTTCTGCACCGGCACGATGGGCGAACTCGCGCCGGTCACGCAGGTCGATGGCCGGCCGATCGGCGCAGGCGTCGCCGGCCCGATGACCCAGCTCTTAGCTAAACTCTTCGACACCTGCGTCGCCGCCGAGGCCGAGGCGGTGCTGGATTGATTTTTTTTGGTAACATTTTCGATCAGTTCGTGTAGCTTCCCCCCGCGATGACAAATTTTGAGCTCGATACTGCTGACGTATTACAGGTCCTTTTGTTGATTCTCGGCGCAATGCTTGTTTTTCAAGCCTTTTGGCTTTTTGGCACGGCACTATTCCCGCGCATGGTTGGCCAGGCGAGAGACCGCTACAAAACCCCGATCCGCACCACGTTGATCGGCTTGGCCGTCGTTGTGCCAACATTCTTTATCGGCTTCGTCTGGCTGGGCAAAAGAGATGGCGATATCTCCAAAATCATCGGCTTAGTGATCGGTGTCGTGCCGCTGATGCTCGGCCTCATCGGCTCGGCCGGCCTGTGCCAGTTGATCGGCCTCGGCCTCCCCGCACCGGGCGATCAAAGCCAAAACTGGCGTCGTGTCTGGCGTGGTGGCTGGGTGCTTAACTTCTGCTACCTGCTGCCGGGTCCCGGCTGGGTCTTTTTGGCATGGAGCATTATTAGTGGCTGCGGCGCGTTCGTCACATCGCTCTCCGGTCGTGGCAATGACCGCAGTAATGATCGCGGCAGAGGCCGGGGTGGCAGCCGCGCCCCAAGAAAATCTTCTGCACCCGAGCCGGTGGCCAAGCTGGATGACGACTCCCCGCGAAGCTCACGCCTCCAGCGCAGCCAAATCCCCAGCGGCGACTCAGAAAACAAACCAAGCCCACGCCCACGCCGCCCACGCCGCCCGTCCCGCCCCAAGCCGGAGGAATGATGGAACTCAACCGGCGACAATTCCTGCAAGCCGGCGGCACCGCCGCAGTCTTGGGAACCGCCGGTTGCGACGCACCGCACAAG
>JASLKI010000176.1 GCA_030747575.1 Verrucomicrobiota bacterium
CTGAATCGTAATTCACAACCTCTTCCCCCATGCAGGTCTCACAAAACAACTCCACCGTTACTGATGCATCATCGGTTGGTTTTTCTTCAGGGCTGCTTTGCTCGATGGTCTCATCATCAACATCCCCGACCTGCTCTTCAATAAACTCGACCTGCACTTCGGGTGGCATGGGTGTCTGCGCTTCTGGTAAAGGGACAGCCTCAACCAAGCTCACCCCGGGATCACTTTCCGGGGGTTCAATTACCTGTTCGATGCTTGCGAGATCTTCATCCGGAGCAGACTCAACTTCGGGTTCCTCGATCTCGGAGCGCTCGAGTTCAAGTTCTTCCTGCATAACCGATGCTTGATCTTCCTGCACGCGCTTGAGCTCGATGAGCCGTTGCTTTTCCTCTTCCAGCTTCGCCTTTACCTCAGCGAGTGTTGGTGGTTCGGTGGCGAGCCGTTGCTTTTCCTCTTCCAGCTTCGCCTTTATCTCGGCGAGTGTTGGTGGTTCGGGCGAATGTTCACGCCGCTGCTTGGCCATGCGCTGCGCCCTGCGCTCGGCTTGACGGCGTCTCTGGCCTTCAGAATCTTGAGAGCTGCCCGCCGTTCTCCATCCGGTTCCGTCAGATTCACCATGACTTCTTGATTCTTTTTCATTTTTAGAATAAAAATAAACGGCAATTACCGATATAACGATGATTATAAAACAACATTCCATAATGGTTTCGAAGAGATTTCCTGATTGATTTTGCTAAAACCAAACTATCAACTTGTCACTGGTTCTTTTTCAAGATTTTTTTTCAATAACTTCCGCTTTTAAACTGGGGGCTGGCTGGGTAGGTTTTCGCCGACTCATATCATCTTTTCTGTGAAAACGACTCGACGTTCTTTCTTGGGGAATTGCTGCTGGATGGCTGGCGCCACCGCAGCAGTTCCGGGTCTGGCGCTTGGCCAAGCGCCTGCGGCGCGCAAGCGGATTGCGTTCCTCGGCACGGAGGTGCGCACGCACTCGCACTCGCAGCATTTTCTTGACCGCCTCTCGCTTGGCTACGGTTGGCGCGGGCAGTGGCAGGATCCCCGCGTGGACATCGCCTCGGTTTACATCGACCAGTTCCCGGAGGGCGACCTTGGCCGCGGCCGCGTGAAGCGCTACGGACTCAAGCTATACCCCAGCATCGAGGAGGCCCTGACGCTGGGCACCGGTAAGCTCGCTGTCGATGGCGTGGTGATCATCGCCGAGCACGGGAAATACCACCGAAACGAGAAGGGCCAGACGCTCTACCCGCGCTACGAGTGGTTCAAGCGCTGCGTGAAGGTGTTCGAGGAGAGCGACCGCTCGGTGCCGATCTTCAACGACAAACATCTCTCGACAACTTGGGAGCGCTGCGCGGAGATGGTCGCCGACTCCAAGCGGCTTGGCTTCCCGTTTTTCGCCGGGTCATCGCTGCCGGTGACACGCCGCATGCCGTCGATCGACATGCCGCACAACGTCCCGCTCAAGGAGAGCGTCTGCGTGGCGTACGGCGGGGTGGACAGTTACGACATTCACGCGCTCGAGACGGCGCAGTGCATGTCGGAACGGCGGCGAGGCGGCGAAGTCGGCATCCGGCAGGTGCATGCGCTGCGCGGTGCAAAAATGTGGGAACGCTTGGCCAAGCCGGAGCACGCGGACACGCGCCGGCTCGTCGTCTCTGCCTACACTCGCAGCCACAACCTGCCGGTCGAAGGCGGCTACTACACC
Source organism: Verrucomicrobiota bacterium (assembly GCA_030747575.1). Classification (GTDB taxonomy): domain Bacteria; phylum Verrucomicrobiota; class Verrucomicrobiia; order Limisphaerales; family UBA1096; genus UBA1096. The sequence goes on from JASLKI010000176.1 coordinate 1,724, forward strand.
GGCAAGGTCACGTTCGAGTGGGCGCGCAAGACCTTCCCCAACTCACTGGCTTATTTCATCGAGCACCGGGATGGCTTCCGCACGACGATGATTCTGACTCAGATTCGGGATTTCAACTATGCCGGCCTTCGCGCCGACACCAACGAGGTCGTCTCGACACAAATGTACCTGCCGATGCCAGGCCACGGCTCAACGACAGCAGACTTTTTTCATCCGCTCTGCCGTCACATTGAGGATACGGTGATCACCGGCAAAGTGCCTTACCCGGTCGAGCGCACGTTGCTGACGTCCGGCATGACACTGGCCGGCGTCGAGTCGCTGCACCGGGGGCAGGTCGCCATCGAGACCCCACAGATGAATGTCCGTTACTCGGTTGACCCCGAGTCCACCTACTGGCGGGACTGACCCACCACAACCGGCGAAGGACTGATGTCAGCCCGGATTGGCGTTTGCGGCATTTTCATCGAGTGCAACCACTTCACGGTGCAACTCGCTGATCGTGCGACGTTCGAACGATCGGAGTGGCTTTGCGGTGGCGAATTGCTTGCCAAGGACACCGGCGTGCTCGGCGGCATGATGTCTGTGCTCCGGGCGAACGACTCCGAGCCGGTTCCGTTGTTGTACGCCAGCGCCTGCCCCAGTGGAGCCGTCCGTGCGGAGGTTTACGACGCTCTTAAAAACGAGCTACTTGAATGGCTCGACAACGCGGGCGAACTCGACGGCATTCTCCTTTGCCTGCATGGCGCCGGGGCAGCAGTCAACGCGCCCGACATGGAGGGCGACTTGGCACGTGCGATTCGCGAACGGGTGGGCGACGCGATGCCGATCGTCGGCACGCTCGACCTGCACGCGCACATCACGCCCGAGTTGTTGGCCAACACCGATGCATTGCTGGCGTGGGAAACCTATCCGCACGTCGATGCCTTCGAGACCGGCGAGCGCGGCGCCCAAACGATGGTTGATATTTTGGCCGGCCGACTGAAACCGGTTATGGCCATGGCCAAGGTGCCGATCGTCATCAGTGCCATTCACGGCCAAACACAGCCGCCGGGACCATTCGCCGATATCATGCAGGAGGCCAAGAAACTCGAGGGCAACGAGAACATTTACTCGATTAGCCCCATTTTGGTACATCCTTATTTGAACCTGCCGGACATGGGCGGCGGCGTTTTGGTGGTCGCCAACGAAAGCGAAACAGATGCCGTCATCCTGGCCAAACGCTTGGCCAAGCGGTACTGGGAGAAACGCCACGAGCTCCAGCCGGAAACAATCGAGCCAAACGAAGCTGTTCGGCAAGGATTGCAAATCGAAGGCGGGCCGGTGCTGATGATCGAGACGGCCGACTGCTGCGGTGGCGGCGCCACCGGTGACAGCGTACACACGCTCAAGGCGCTGCTCACGGAAGCCCCTAACCATCCTGCAATCATTCCCGTGGTCGATCCCGAGGCGGCACGGCGGGCGCACACAGCGGGTGCGGGCCAAGCGATTCGACTGCTGCTTGGCCACCGGCTTGATCCCAAGTGGGGCGAACCGGTTTCCGTGGACGGCATTGTTTCGCGCCTCAGTGACGGGGCGTTCACCTATCACGGTGGCATTTGGGATGGCCGCTCCGGTTGCATGGGCCCGACCGCCGTGGTTCGGATTGGCCCGATTCAAATCGTCGTCAGCAGCAATGCCACTTACGACTGGATGACGGAACAGTTTGACCTGCTCGGACTGGATATCGCAGCCTGTAAATTCGTCGTGGCGAAAAACCCTATGAACTACCAACAGGCCTACGCCGGGATGATGAAGGCGGCATTCATACTGGACACACCCGGCTCGACACCTGCAAATACCAATGCCCTGACGTACACCGGGATGGCCGCCGATTGGTTCCCGAAAAAAACGGGCGTCACCATAGACAAACCGACTGTCTTCGCTTCGAGACAACGCGACCTGACCACTAGGAAGCTGGAGATTGACGGCAAGTGAACTTGCCCGGATGAACCATCGCTGCAACAGTTCCCACCCAACGAATATCACTATCATGAAAAGTAACCTTCCACACTGCATGGTCGGTTTGTAGTAATTTCAAACCCCAGCCGCTCTTGTAAAAAAAGACATTCGAGGCTAATTATTCCGCGTGAACCGCACTCTGACTTTGCTCGCCTCGGTGTTCATGGTGGCTTTTTCGACGACGGCTGCCGAGACGCCCGTGGATTTTTCGCGGGAAATCCTCCCCATCCTGTCGAATAAATGTTTCATCTGCCACGGGCCGGACTCGAGGAAGGAGGATCTGCTGCGGCTCGACTCGTTCGAGGGCGCAACGAGCGATCTCGGCGGCTACAGGGCAGTCGATCCCGGTGACTTGGCCAAGAGCGAAATCATCGCCCGCATCCACGACGCGGACGACCCCATGCCGCCGAAGGATGCCGAGAAACATCTCACCGCCGCAGAGCGGGCGCTGCTCAAGCGCTGGGTGTTGCAGGGTGGCGGCTACACCGAGCATTGGGCGTTCGTGCCGCCAACCAGGCCAACGCCGCCCAGCCAGGACCACCCCATCGATGCGTTCATCGAGAATCAATTCACCGGCGACATCGACTTCGCCGCCGAGGCGGACAAGCCGACGCTCGCCCGCCGGCTCGCGCTCGTGCTGACCGGCCTGCCGCCGGCGCCGGAGTTACTCCAGTCGTTT
>JASLKI010000177.1 GCA_030747575.1 Verrucomicrobiota bacterium
ACTTCGGTGAAAGGCCCGAACCTCTCGGCAGTGGCGGCGGGGTTGCCGATGGACCTTTTGGTGGAAAGCGTGCTGTGGCCCGCACGGCAAATCAAGGAAGGTTACGCCGCCACCACGGTGATCACGAAAGACGGCCGCGTGTTGAGCGGCTTCGCCCACAGCGAAGACAAAACCGTGCTGCGCGTTCGCGACCTGGCCACCGGCAAAATCGCCACCGTCCAAACCGCCAACATCAAGCAACGCACCCGTAACGGCACCGTGATGCCGCCGGGCCTTACCGGCAGCCTCACACGCGCTGAGCTGCGCGACCTCATTAAATATTTGTCCACCCTGAAAACCACCGGTGAGTTTAAGTGACGCCTGACTGAAAACTTTGCTAATAAAAAAGAAATGAAAGACAGAAGTCCTTTTACCTTCGGATTGATTGCAACACTGTTGGCCCTGAACACAACCACCCTGCCTCGTGCGAATGAGTTGCCTTTCGAGCTGCTGAAGACCCCCGCTACACAAGGATCAATGGCACCCAATCTGTGTTCGTTTGGCGATCACTTTGCTCTGAGTTGGATAGATCGCAAAAGCAAAGGCGCAGCGAGCGTGCGCGTTGCCGATTGGAACGGCAACGCCTTTGGCGAAGCGAGCACGGTCGCGACATCCAAGCAGATGTTTGCCAACTGGGCTGACATTCCGTCGGTCATCGAGGCACCGTCGGGCAACCTCTATGCGCACTGGCTCGATCGCATCAACGGCGAAACCTACGCCTACGGCATCCGCATCGTACGCTCGACTGACCGAGGCAAAAGCTGGAACCCGATGGGCTGGCTGCACAACGATACCAGCCCGACGGAGCACGGTTTTGTTTCCTTCATCCCTGAAGGCAAACGGGTTCGTGCATTCTGGCTGGACGGCCGTGCGATGGCGAAGGAGGGTGGCAAGATGATGCTGTGCACCGCCATCCTCGACGGCGAAAAAATCAAGGACGAGCGGGTTCTAGATGACGACGTCTGCACCTGCTGCCCCACCTCGGCCGCGCAAATAGCCACCGGCCCGATGGTCGTTTATCGCGATCGCTCGCCCAAGGAAATTCGCGACATCGGCTTCACGCACAGGAATGATGCCGGATGGAGCAAGCCGTCAACCGTTCACACGGACAATTGGTTGTTTCCCGGCTGCCCAGTCAACGGTCCGAGCATCGCCTCTCACGGGGATCTCGTCGCCATCAGCCGCTTCACCGTCTCTAACAACAAGCCGCAGGTGATTCTCCGGTTATCGAAAACCGGCAAAATGAAATTTGGAAAAGAAATCGTTCTCGACCAAGACAGCCCGGTCGGACGCTGCGCCACCGTCGTCACCAAGGATACGGTGTTCACTGTGTGGATTGGCCACGAAGGAAAGCAAACCGCGCTGCAAATGGCACAGGTTTCCCAAGACGGAAAAATCAAGCGCCGAACAACGCTCGCACCCATCGACAGCAACCGCTCCAGCGGCATGCCACGCGCCGTCGTCAGCGGCGGTTATTTATGGGTCACTTGGACCGGCGAGAACCGCGTGCGCTTGGGCCGTTTAAAAATCGAAGCTTAAAATGTTCAGAAAACTATTAATCACATGGGCCGTCAGCATCTCGATGCTCTTCACGACCGGTTTCGCGTTCGCAGGAGAAGGAACTGGCACTCCGAACATCCTCGTGATTCTGGCCGATGATTTGGGTTACGGCGACGTCGGTTGCTACAACCTTGAGTCCAAGGTGCCCACACCGAATTTGGATCGGTTGGCCAAGGATGGGATGCGCTTTACCGACGCACACAGTCCATCGACGGTCTGCACGCCCACGCGCTACAGCATCCTCACCGGCCGCATGGCTTTCCGCACCGGCATGCGCGGTGTTTTCACCGGTGCGGGCGGCCCATGCATGATTGAGAAAGAGCGTCTTTCAATTGGTGGCATGCTGAAAAACCAAGGCTACACCACCGCGATGTTTGGTAAATGGCACGTGGGCATGACATTCTTTGACAAGGCGGGCAAACCCATCAACCAAAACGGCCTGCCCGCAGTGAAACGGATCGATTACAGCCGGGCCATTCCCGATGCACCAATCCACCGAGGCTTCGATTATTTCTTCGGGACCGTGTGTTGTCCCACCACCGACTGGCTCTACGCCTTTGTTGATGGAGATCGTATACCCGTGCCTCCCACTCACATTGTCGATCGTACGCCACTCCCGAAGCATCCTTACTCAAACGACAACCGCCCTGGCATGATTGCGCCAGGCTTTGATCTGGAGGAAGTGGACATGGTTTTCCTGCAGCGGAGCCTGAAGTTTCTGGATAACCACGCCAAGCAATCGCCCAAGAAACCGTTCTTTCTCTTTCACTCCATGCAGGCAGTGCATTTGCCGTCCTTCCCCGCCGACCGCTTCAAGGGCAAAACCAAGGCCGGCCCCCACGGCGATTTTATTTTCGAAATGGACTTTGTAGTAGGTGAACTCATGAAGTCGCTTAAAAAACATGGTATGACAGACAACACTCTGGTCATCTTCACGAGTGACAACGGCCCTGAAGTGCCCACCTCCATTTCCATGCGGCATGATCACAACCACAACGGCGCGCGCCCATGGCGTGGCGTAAAGCGCGATCAGTGGGAAGGCGGTCACCGCGTTCCTTTTATCGCCCGTTGGCCCGGCAAGATCAAACCCGACAGCACGTCTGACCAGACTATTTGCCTCACGGACATCATGGCTACAGCTGCCGCAATCACAGGCGCGAAAATTCCCAATAATGCCGCCGAAGACAGCTACAATATTTTATCCGCGCTTCTTGGCGATGATACCAAACCCATTCGTAACTATACCTTGCACCAAACTATCAGTCTCGCCATGGCCATCCGGCGCGGCCAATGGAAGTACCTTGATCACAAAGGCTCCGGCGGCAACAACTATGGCCGCGAAGGCAGATGGGGCATGAAACAATACGCATTACCCGAGAAATCCCCGAACGCCCCCGGCCAATTGTATGATCTGGCAAATGATCCGGGCGAAACCACCAATCTTTACTTCAAGTATCCCGAGATTGTTGGAGAACTAAAAGAGAAGCTGAATGAGTTCAAAAAAAACGGTCGCAGCGCTCCAAAACGATGATTGTTGGTTCAAGTTTTTGACCATGGCAAAAATGAAAAAACGATTCACCCACACCCTCTGTTTATTAGCCCTCGCAACTTCCTCCACGGGACAAGCCGCAACGCCGCGTGTAGATGACACATTTTTCACCGGCAATGACTTACATGCTTGGTCGACTTCGCAGCCGAAATATTGGTCGGTGAAGGGTGGTACGATTGTCGGGCACTCGGCGGCAAAGGTGCCGAAGAATGAATTCCTTTGGTCGGACGTGACGGTGAAGGATTTTTATTTATCGGTGGACGTGAAGCTCACACCGGACAACCGCAACGCGGGCATACAATTTCGCTCAAAGAAAACCAATGCTGCCGGCCAGGCGCTTGGCTATCAGGCGGACGTAGGCGGAGGCGTGTGGGGCAAACTCTACCACGAACACGGACGCGGCAAACTGGACTGGAACGACCGGGCCGCCAAGGCCGTTAAACGAGATGACTGGAACCGCTACGAAATACTGGCGGTCGGGCACAAGATTTGGACGGCCATCAACGGCACCCTGTGTGTCGCGTTAGAAGATCACAAAGGCGAGTTGTCCGGAAAAATAGCTTTCCAGGTTCATGCCGGCCCGCCGCAAACCGTGCATTACCGCCCGGTAAAACTCATCCACGACCCCAAGCTCGAACTGGCCGGCCTAAACAAAAAGCAACTACTCGAGGCGTTACCAAAAAAGGTGGTCAAAGAAGGCAAACCGCAGCCCAAACCGGGCTGGACTTCACAAGTGACCGCGTGGCGCGCGAAACTTGATACCAACGATCCCGGCATGATTGGCAAATGGTTCGCGACCGTGTTTGACGATACCAAGTGGAAGACGATGAACCTTCCGACTTTCTACGAGACCGAGGGACTGCCTGGTCACGACGGCACTGTGTGGTTTCGGCGGGCAGTTGAGATTCCCGACGCGCACGCAGGAAAACCTCACACGCTCGAACTGGGGGCGATTGATGACATGGACATGACCTGGTTCAATGGCATACAGGTCGGCGGCATCGAGCATCCCGGCTACTGGACTGCGCCCCGTAAATACACTGTGCCTGGAAAACTCGTGAAAACCGGTCGCAACGTCATCACGGTGCGGGTCATCGACCATGGCTGGAGCGGTGGAATGAACGGGCCGGCGGCTAACATGAAATTGACGAAACAGGGAGAGAAACTCATCGCCTTGACTGGCGAGTGGCGGTATAGCCCGGGCATCACGCTGAAAGCGCTCGGGCTCGGGGCACTAGCCAATCCCACGCCATCCAGTTCAAAACCGCCTCTACCACCCGCTCCAGCATTAATCCGGCCCTTGGCCAAGCCGGCCAAGCCGTTTCCGGGGTTCCGTAACGGATTCCAAATCGACGGTGACGCCAATATTGTGATCGTCGGCTCTACCAACGCCGCCGAGAGCCAGCGGCACGGTTATCTCGAGACGCTGCTGACTGCTGGCAATCCTACTCAGCGCCTGGCTATTCGTAATATGGCTTGGCCGGCAGACACGGTTTACCGGCAGCAACGCCCGCGTAATTTTTTTGGAATCGTCAAACCAAGCTACGGCGAGGCGGATCGCCGCAAGCCACTCCTCGTGAACATAGTGTTTCTCTGGCTAGGCCAAGCGGAGTCACTCGATGGCGATGCCAAACTGAACGACTTCGCAAGAGGATACGAGCAAACCATCGGGCAACTTTCCAGCCGAACCAGCCGCTTGGTTTTGCTCACGCCGGTGCCGTTTGCTGATCCGCTTGGCCTTAGCTTTGATGTTGAAGGTCGTAACGCCCA
>JASLKI010000178.1 GCA_030747575.1 Verrucomicrobiota bacterium
TGCCGATCGCGCCCATCATGTTATCGCCGCCACCGGCGCTGACGAGCACGTCGGTGCTTAGGCCAAGCAGCTTGGCCGTGGCGGCGCGCAGCGTGCCGGCCGGTTGATCGCTGGAAATAAGTTTCGGCAGCTTGGCCTCCAAGCCAGCGTCGATCGCCTTCAGCGTTTTCCTCGACCACTTGCGGGTGCGGACGTTAAGCAGCGCGGTGCCGCTGGCGTCGCCGTACTCCATGACTGCGTTGCCGGTGAGCCAGAAATTCAAATAATCATGCGGCAACAAAACCGTGGCCAAGCGCCTGAAGTTTTTCGGCTCATGTTTCTTGAGCCAAAGGATTTTACCGGCAGTGAAGCCGGGGAGCACCGCGTTGCCGAGTTCCTTGACCGAGCCCTTGAGGGCGCCGAGCTTGGTCATAATCTCGTCGCACTCGGCGGCGGTGGAAGTGTCGCACCACAGCTTGGCCGGGCGGATGACGGCACCTTTTTTGTCGAGCGGCACGAAGCCGTGCTGCTGGCCGCTGACACCAATCGCGCGCACCTCGCCAGCGGTGGCCCTGGCCTGTTTCAGAGCGGCGCGGATGCCCGCTTGGGTGGCGTCGATCCAGTCGGCGGGGTGCTGCTCCTTCGCGCCGGCGGGGAGGCCGCCGATCAGGCGGTGAGCCTTCGCGCCTTCGCCGAGGACTTTGCCGTTGTTTGCGTCCACCACCAACGCCTTGGTGGATTGCGTGCCGCTATCGATGCCGATGACTAATTCCCTCATGCTGCTGCGATTAAACGCGGTGAAGGCAATACCATGCCGAGGCATTGGAGCCAATAAAGAAGGGTTGCAGACTTACTCCTGCTGGGCAGTTTCAATCTCGTCGTTGGTGGCGGCGAGTTCGAGGAAGAGTTTTTCGAGGTCGCGGTAGTAGGTTTCGCCGTCGAGGGTTTTTTTGAGCGATCGCAGCGTCTCAATCTTGGCCTCGGTAACAAGCCGCTTTTTGCGGAGCGGGGCTGGGATGTCTTTTTCCGCCGGGGGAATCACCGGGAAAACCAAGCGCGACAACTTGCCGTCGGCGCTGCTTTTGCCCTTGGCCTTCTTCTGCGTGCGCACGCCCCGGAACCAGTCAGCTGGTGTGCCCATGCCGTCACCGTTGTCGTCGAGCAGAGCATTTTCGGAAACCAAGCGATCGTTTTCGCGATAGAATTCACCGGCCCGACGCGAGGCGATGAGAAACGCCTCGAGCACCGACACCGCGCCGTCCTTGTCGAGGTCGGCCTCCGCGTGGCCAAGCGCGGCCGCCATGTAGCCGCCGAACCGGCAGAAGTTTTGCTCGTAACCGCTCTTGGTCGCGGTGGCGACGACGCGGTTCGGACCGGAAAGTGTCCGAATGAACGGCGCGCTGCAGGAGCTGGTATTGATGAACACAAGCGGCCCGCGATGCGGCTTGAGCCAACGCTTAAAATCCGCGTCTGAGACGTCATTGCCAACGAGGTTGAACTTGGCCGCCTTGCCGTCGAACGTGCCGTGACCAAAGAGCAGAATCCAAATTTCACCGTCCGGATTCTCGACCCATTTTTTCAGCGTCAACTCGACGGTCTTTCGCGCGCCGGTGTTTTCCGGCTGGTTGCTGATGAGCACCACCTCGGCGGCGTTGCCGTCGAACGCCTTGGCCAGGTCCGCCGCCCACTCGGTGAACATCCCGGTGTATTCCTCCTCGCCGCCGACACCCGTGATGACCATCACACGACGCTCATTGGCCTCGTTAAAAACAGCGACCTCCGCGGTCGACTTGGCCAAGGGCAACAGCAGCAGGCTTAGCAAAATCAATCTCATGGCAGCCAGTGCCTCCTTCGCAGCCACCACTCGGTGACGAGCAACAGCAGCGCGGCGGCGAATATCCACGGCAAATGCCACAGCGGGGTTAAAAACGACTCCATCACGGGCGATTGTTTCGTCGGCAACTCTTTCGCCCATTTGGCCAGGTCGCTGACAGCAAGCACGCGGCCGCCGGTGCGCTTGGCCAAGTCCCGCATCAGCGCGACGTTGGGCTGAAGCGAGCGGAACTCGTCCGCCGCCGGGTTGCTGGCCCAGCCGGTCTCGACGTCTCCGATCACCTTGCCGTCCTCATCACGCACCTTCGCCCGCGCCACGTAGCCCCCCTCCTCGCGCGGGTTGTAAGTCGACCAGAACGCTCCGGTCTCGGTGCCGGCCGTCTCGACCGACAAGTCGATGGCCTTCGATTCGTCGCCGGCCGGCAGCACACTCAACTCGACGTTGGCGAAGCCAAGCGGCTTGAACTCCTCGTCCTTCGAATTGACGATTAGTTTCCGGCCCGCGCCGGAGTCGGCTTCGGTGGTGAGTTGCACGCGGTTGGGCACGTCGGCGACGAGCCAGCGGATCATCTGCCGCCATGCGCGGGGCAAATCTTCGCGCTTCCCGTCGCCGGCCATCTGCCAGCGCCACATGTCACCGATGAGCAGCGCCGACGACTTTCCGTGGCCGTAGCGCTGAACGACAAGCGCCGGAAGTTCGCCTCCGTTCTCGTCGGTCATCGAGGCCATCACGCTGGCACCCGGCTTAATTCGATCGACCTGATTGAGGACTCGAAACTTTGGCATGTCCTCGAGGCGATCCTCTTCATCCGCAGCGGTCTTGCGAAGGCGTACCCATGGGCTGATCAACCCCTCGCGGGTGAGAGCAAACTCGAGATTGTCCACCGGCGAAACCTGGCCGCGGCGTTCCAAATAAACCGGCAGCAACTCGGCGATCGGGGTGTTTTCGTAGTTGCCCTGCGTGAACGATTCCTGGCCGCCGAGCATCATGAACCCGGCGCCGCGCTCTGAGACGTAGCGCCGAATCAACTCAAGCTGATGCGGCATGAAAAA
>JASLKI010000179.1 GCA_030747575.1 Verrucomicrobiota bacterium
CAAAGATCCCCACGTCTCCCGTGCGACGGTCTATCGCACCCTGCCGCTGCTTACCGAGAGCAATCTCGTCCACGAGATGGACTTCGGGAAGCCGTACAAGTTTTACGATCCGAACTACTCCGACCACCCCAACCACAACCACCTTATCTGCGAGGATTGCGAAAAGATCGTGGAGTTCGACAGCGAACAGATCGACTCCATCGAGAACGATATTGGGCAAAAGCTGGGGTTCACCGTGAAGTCGCAGAAGCTGCAACTCTCCGCCACTTGCGACAAGCTGAAGAAGATCGGTGTTTGCGACAACAAAGCCTGCGACTAGACGGCGTTCAATACGACTTCAACCGCAAATGGTGATCCACCCTGCACCGCTGGTGATGCTCAAGCGGCGGCAACCCGGAGAGCGTCGGCGACTCGGTCTCGGCAAGAATGGTTCCGGCGTGTTTTTGCAACTCCACCCAGCGCGCCCAGTCCAGTTCCGGTGAGTGCATGATCTGCCGCAGCAAACTGCGCCACTCGATCAGCGCGCGATCGATGTCGCCCGCGCCCAGCAGATCCGTCACCCAGTTGCTCTTGTCGGCGGGATTCGCATGCATCGCCGCCACGACCTGCCCGGCACCTGCGCCGTAATGCAGCGGCAGGCCGGCGTCAAGATAGCCCGGCACCGTCACATCGCCATAGCGCTCGCGGCAAGCGACAGGAATGCGCCCCTCCCAGCGATTTTCCTCGTTGCCAAAACGGTAGCCCGCGTCGAGGTTGGCCAACTCGTAAACCAACTCGCTGATCGGCAGCGACTCGTCTTCCAGCGCCGCCGCGATGCCCAGGCCGTAACTCTGCGAAAAAAAACTGACGACCCTGCCGCGTTGAGTCGGCTTGCCGCTTTCATCAACCAGCTTGAGCCGTTTCCAAAGCAGCGCCACGCCGGTGGCCGGCTTGAGTTCGCGGCACTCGCCGTACAGGCCGCAACCGGCGCAGGTTGGGTTGATCACCTGCCGCTCCAGCGGCCGCCAAAGCGCCACGCCGTGCGAATCGACATGGGCCGGAACAGCCTGTTGACCCAGTCGCAACTGGACAAGCAGCCAGTTGTCCTCCCGGCGAAACTGCTCCACCGGCGTCTGGTTTGCCGCCAGTTTCTCCTCGAGGAGCGGCTGGATTTTCTTTTGCCAGAGCGCCAGCGGCACCACACGCATTCGCCAACCGGTCAGCCGGCGCACCCACTTGGCCAAGTCGAGCCGCTCGTTGTTGAGTTGATCCGCCACCTTCTGCTCCCGGCCATACGCCTCCCGGGACGGCAGCAGGGCCAACTCACCGGCGCCGGTTCGCCGCAGCACGTCCGGCTCCATCAACGCCGGCCGAAGCACCGGCGCTTGGCCAATTGGCTGTTGCTCGTCCGCCGCCCCGACGCCGCTTGGTTTTTTCGGTACGAACACCTCGTCGAGCGCCACCGACACGGCCTTGGGCCAGGCCTCCCACCCGCCTCGGCTGTTGAGCATCTCGCGGACTCGCCTGCGGGATTTCCGGGCGCGCTCCGAGTCGGTGCCCAGGCCGCACGGCACGTCCGGATGTTTCATCGCAAACTCCATGCCGAGCAGAATCGGCTGAGTGCTAAACAGCCGCTCCTGCACGCGCACCGCCTCGTTGTACGGGTCACGCCCCTGCTCCGACGCGCCGTGCATCAGGCCCAACAGCGACGCCCAGTCGACCATCCCGTTGCGAGAGAGAAAACAGGGATGGCCGTCGCGGATGCGAATTTCATTTCGCGAAACCAAGCCGTAACCGATCTCGTCGATGCCGCGCCGACCGGCGCGCCCGAACATTTGGTGAATCTCATCCGCCCGGATCGGCACCTCCAAATGGTCGCGACGATACGAGTCGGCGGCCAAGGCCACGCTGCGTAAAGAAAAGTTGATGCCGGCGGCCAAGCCCATCGTGGCAACGACGACTCGCAGTTGGCCGGCCTTGGCCAAAGGCTCGATCACTCCCGCACGCGCGCCGTAGCTCAATCCGCTGTGGTGAAACGCAACGCGCGCCTGCAGCATCCTTGCGAAGCGAACACCGACGAGATCTTTTTGCCCGGCGGTCAACTGGAGGGGATTGGGGTTCGGCAGGTTGCGGGCGATCTCGGCGGCGAGCGCCTCGGCGGCGCGGCGGCGCGGCGCAAAAACCAAAACCGGCCCAAGCCCCTCCGCCAGCGCCTTGGCGGCGAACCTTGGCCAATAGCCGCGAATCTCCGGAGGGACGTCGTAGTTGAGCATCCCGGCGTACACCTCCTCGAGCGGCACCGGCCTGTC
>JASLKI010000180.1 GCA_030747575.1 Verrucomicrobiota bacterium
TTGAGATCGACTTGGGTTTGAACGATGTCCAAGGAACCCGACGGGCCTCCGGTGCCGGATCAACCCTCCCCCGACAGCCAAGCCAAAGCGTAAAGCTGTGAAGAAGAAGGCAGCCAAGAAGAAGGCAGCTCCTGGGCGCAAAGCTGTGAAGAAGAAGGCAGCCAAGAAGAAGGCAGCCAAGAAGAAGCACCCCAAGCCCCCCCCAGCCCAGAAAACTCCGGAGCAGGAAACTGCTTCCGAAACGAGCAATGCTTCAAGCCAAGCGCTTGGCCAAGCGGACGGGAGTGCCCCCGATTCCGTGCACGATACTTCGCAGCATGATGACCCGTACCATCACGACTACGAACACGACGATCACGATTCCTACGACGCCCATCACGACGATCACTACCATCACGGGCATGAGGAACACCAGCAGGCAGACCACACCGAGTCAGCGCTGAGTGCGCCCCTACCGGTTCCGCGCAGCGGCGGTGGCGACGACGGCGACGACACAATGCCCGAGCTGGACGATAACGGCGATGAATTCGGCGGCCCGGTCAAATCGTTCCTCGAGCACATGGAGGATTTACGCTGGGTGCTCATCCGCTGCGTCGCCGCCTTGGGAGTGGCCATGGTGTCCTGTCTTGCTGGGGCGCCGTTCCTCGTCGAAATGCTAGCTCAGCCGCTTGGCCAGGCCAAAGATATCCTCACAGAAGACCGCGCCGACCACCTCAGCGAACAGGGCAAAGGCGAAATCCACGTCCGGCTCACGCAGGAAGAAGTCTTTCGCATCCCGGTCGAAACCAACCTGTTAACAGAGGCGTACAAACTGCTCGACCTGACCAACAACGTCACGTCATTCAACCTCGTCCCCGCAGTGGAAAACGGCAAACTGCAGTTGCTCCTGCAGCCCAACACCAACGCACTTACCGAAAAAGACAAACCGGCCCAAGCCGGCCCCGAGCTGAAATCGATGGGCCCGCTTAGCGGTTTCATGGTCGCCCTGCAAATGGCCTTCTACGGAGGCATAATGGCTTCATCTCCGTTCATCCTTTTTTTCGTTGCCCAATTCACCTTCCCGGCCCTGCGGATCAAGGAGAAAAAATACCTAAAACGGGCTGTGTTCATTGGTACCATCCTGTTCTGTTGCGGCGCGTCATTCTGTTATTTTCTGCTGATGCAAATCGCGCTGAGTACCTCTGCTATGTTTGCCAACTGGCTGAACTTCGGAGCCGACCTTTGGCGCGCCGAAGATTACATCAGCTTCGTCTGCAAATTCATGCTCGGCATGGGCATCGCCTTCGAGTTGCCAGTGCTGATACTGCTCCTTGTCCGCATCGGCGTACTCGACTACAAAAAACTTTCAAAGTTCCGCATCTACTGGGTCGTCATCAATCTCGTCCTCGCCTCCGTGCTGACGCCGCCGGATATCGTCACTCAGGTGCTCATGGCCCTGCCGATGCAACTCTTCTACGAATGCAGCATTCTCATCGCCTGGATTTGGTATCGCCGCGACCGAAAAAAAGAGGCGCAGCTCGAAAAAGAAGAGGCCGAGGCCAACAAAACGCCCCCTGACGAGCCTGAAAAATAGCGCCAAAAGACTTTACACCGGCGGCTTTCTGGCTAAGCTGCCGCACCTGTTTAACTGATCCAATGAGATATTTCGCAAAAACAACCGGCGTTGCCGCTCTTGTTGCCTTCCTCTCGGTAGGCTGTGCCGGCCCTGAAAACAAGCTGGGGCGCGGCATCCGCAATTTCAGCGAGTTCACCCGCTTGGGCGAATTCAACCGTTCTGTCGAGCAAACCGCCCTCTGGGACGGCCCACAGCACGCCTACACCACTGGCGTCATTCGCGGTTTGAGCCGCACCGTGACCCGCACGGCGATAGGTTTCGCAGAGATCGTCACATTCCCGATCGCCACCCCGAACTACGAGCCGTGGTTGCAAGGGGGCACCGTCTATCCGGATCCCTCCGTGGCCACGCTGGAGTACCCATGGGGTGGCATGGTGATGCCCGACGACGCCCTGTTCCCTGCCAGCTACACGCCCGGCCTTTGGGATGACGGCATCTTTCACCCAAACACCGCCGTCGGTTTCGGCGGCGGCGACGTGGCCCCGTTCTTTCCGGGCAGCCGCTTCAGGGTGTTTGACCACTGAGCCGCAGTTCAGCAACTTTCCCGGCGTCAACCCAGCGGTTGGCGCCTTTTTTGTGCCGTGAAACTCAGCCGCAAATCGCACTGCAAAATCAATCTGCTGCTCAATGTCGCTGACCAGCGCGACGACGGCTTTCACGAACTCGAAATGCTGATGCTGCCCGTCCCTATTTTTGACCGGCTCGACATCGAGCTGGCCGGAGACAGCATCGAGTTGACCTGCAACCAACCGGGCATCCCCACCGATTCCAGCAACTTGGTTTGCCAAGCCGCCGAGTCATTCGCTGCCAAGACTGGAGTCACAGGCGGCGTCTGCGTCCACCTCGAAAAATCCATCCCCACCGAGGGCGGTCTCGGCGGCGGAAGCAGCAACGCGGCGGCAACCCTCCTCGCGCTCAACAAACTCCACGACCAGCCGCTTGGCCAGGCGACGTTGCACGAACTCGCCGCCGAACTCGGCAGTGACGTCCCGTTCTTTATGCAAAGCGAAGCAGCCGTGGCCAAAGGCCGCGGCGAAATTATCGAGCCGGTTGCGCCACTCGATGCGCTCGACGGCAAGTCGCTGCTGCTCGTCAGGCCCGGCTTCGGTGTCCCAACGCCCTGGGCGTACCAAGGCTTGGCCAAGTTTCCCCAGGCGAAAAACCGCCCGCTTGGCCAGGCGAACGAGTTGGCCAAGAACTTGGCCAACGGCTCGCTGGCTGAAGCCGGCGACGCCTTTTACAACTCACTCGAGGCGCCGGTCTTCGACAAGTTCCCGCTGCTCAAGCTCATCAAGCAACACGCCTTGGCCAACGGCGCGGAGGCCGCGCTCCTGTGCGGCAGCGGCTCGACCGTTTTCGCGATCTGCCCGGACGCCGCGACGGCGCAGTCGCTTAGCCAAGCGATAGAGACGGAGTTTGGGAAGCAATCACTCGCACAGACCGTCCCTTTGCCCGGCTACTTCCCCGACACTGTCGCGTAGTCGGGAGCACTACAGCCAACCCTTGAAGATCAGCGCGGGGAGGGTGCGCCATTTCATGCGGCGGATTTTTTTTGGTGACGCTCCGAGATAACGCGGGCGGGCGTCCGCCGGCAATCCGTCCGGCCCAATGCGGACGCCCTTCTTTTCGATGCGCTCCCTGATCGAGCGAAGCAGTTCACCGGCCATCGCCGCTGATTGAAACTCAATGGCGACTTCCGTGTTCAACCGCTCGGAGCGGGGGTCGATGTTGAATGAGCCCACCACACCGATGCCGGCCCGCTCCAGGACCATGCTCTTGGAGTGCAGTGTCTCCATCCCCTCGCGGCCCGGTTCGCCCGCCAGTTCATAAATCTCTAGCCCAAGGACGAGGTGGTCTTCCTTTTTTCTCTGGTAAACAGCCTGCACTAGTAGATTGTCGGTCGAGTTGAGGGAGTTGGTAAAAACTACCACACGAACGCCACGCCGAAGGGCATCGCCCAGAACGGTTCGGGCTTTTCGCGTCAGAATCAGATACGGCGACTCAATCCAGATCGTCTCGCCCGGCGCGGCGTTGTTCACCAGTTGGGCGATGTGGAATCCCGTGTTTTGTGCGCGGGTTTTCCTGCCTTTCGGATCGGCAAAAAAACGGATTTCATCCACCGGCCGCAGTCGCTGATTCCAGTCGGTGCCGCTTGGCAACTGCACGACTCTCGGCTTCGACTGAAACTCCGCCCAAGCCCGGTCGAGCACCGCCTTGCCCTTGTCGATGTCTCGCTGAAGGATGGCCCGGTGCACCGGCGGGATGGCCCGGCGGCGGCTCGCCGTGAGTCGCTTGGGCGAGTCGTCGGGCCGGATGAGACAGCGATATTTGCCAACGTGCATCGGCTTCACCTTCGGCCCGTTCCAGAGCGTCATGAAGTGTACGTTGGCCTGTGCGGCGGCTTCGCCCTCAACGAGGATGTCGCGGTCAATCCGGTTACGAAACACCGTGTCGCCCTCTTTCCGGAATCGGCTCAGCCCGAAATAGGAGTTATCGATGTTGCGCCCGCCGGTGATCAGCAAGTTGCCGTCCGCAATGAATAGCTTATCGTGCAAACGCCGGTTGAATCGAAATGGCTTCAGCGGGTCGAACGGGTGAAACACCCGGATCTCCACGCCTTCCCGGATCAGGTGCGCGCCGAGGTGCGTGGGAATTTTATTAAAAAGAGCATCAACCATCAGCCGCACCTTTACGCCGCGCCGCGCCGTTTCGCGTAACAGCGCGAAGCCCCGCATCGTGAAATCGTCCTCCTCCCCGCCCACGTAAAAGTAGGAGATATTCAGTTCACGCCGCGCCCCGATGGCGAGATCGTACCGGGATTGCGCGGCGTCCGCGGGGCCATTGATCAGGCAAACACGGTCGGCCACTGCCAACGGGAGGGCAACTGTCAGCAGAACGCAACTCGCAAACAGGAGCTTGTCCAGGCGATTCATCGGCGGCGACTGTGTAACCGCAGAACCAGCAAATAACAACGATTTCCGCTTGGCCAAGCGGATGATAAGACTTGCATGTCCCTTTGCGAACGGCACCATGCCCGTTGTTCCAAACTTGAATTCACCATGAAAATATCCATGCACTTCAATCGTTGTATCCGTTCGACCCGTCGCTTTGCCAGGGCGACAGGTTTGAGTCTCGGCTTGGCCATGGCGACCAACGCCATCGCCGATCCGGCTAAGATCACCACGCAGCCAAGCGATGTCTCGGCGGAAGCCGGAAGCGCGACGAGCTTGGCGGCGGAAGCGTCCGGCAGCCCAAACACCTATCGCTGGCACAAAGCCAACGGCGGCGGCGGCGCGCTGGGTTTCGCGGGCGGCAACCAGTACGTCTCGGTGCCGATCGACGTGCCTGAGACGGAGTACACGGTGGAGTTCTGGTTTCGCACGGAGGATCCCAACGCGGGTTTGTTCTGCGTGGTAGATGCCAATCTTGGTGGAGGTGGCCACGACCGGCACATCCATCTCACCGACGGCAACGTCCGCATCCGCACCTGGAGCGGCCCGGGCGTGGAGGTGTCCGAGGGATTGAACCTGGCCGACGGGAAGTGGCACCACATCGCACATGTGATCAGCTACGAGCTCGGCGGGCAGTTCGTTTACATGGATGGCGAACTGGTGATCGAAGGAATCAAGGACATGTCCGACTTCGACTGGCAGCAGCACATCAACATCGGTTTCTCCAACGATGCCGCCAGCCAGTATCTAAACGGGCAGCTAGATGAGCTTCGCATTTGGGATTACGCCCTTGAGGAGGAAGAAATCCAGGCACGGATGAACAAGCCACTCAGCGGCGACGAGGAGTGGCTGCTGGCTTATTACAACTTTGACCAAGCCGACGGTGACACGCTGACCGACCTGAGCGGCAACGAGTACGATGGCACGCTGGTGAACTTTGCGGAGAGCGGCTGGACCTCATCATCGGCTCGGCTCGGCCTGGAGTCGGCCATGAGCGACGGTGGTGGCATCACCGGCACCGACTCGACGGAGTTGAAGTTCGCCCGCTTGGCAAAAGCCGACGAAGACACATACCACCTACGCGTTAACAATCCCGACAACGACGTCGCAACCAACAAGGTCAAGCTGACGGTCACTGCTGAGACGGTTCCGCCAACCCTGTTGTCCCACGGCGCATTGGTAACTGAGGATGAGTACACAGAAGTCGCCGTACGCTTTGATGAGGCATTGAACCCGGACACAGCGGGCGATGCAGGCAACTACTCGATCGACGGGGCCGACGTGGTGGATGTGATTGTACAGGACAGCGGTGACGGGGTGTTGCTTGAAGTCGAGGGCCTGGAAGTTGGCAACTACCAGCTCAACGTCTCGGGGGTGACTGATCTTGCCGGGAACAAGATGACCCCCTCCAAGACCCCGGGAGGCTTCATCTCTCTGCAGGTGTTGAACATCGGCGATGTCGACCCCACCGGTGTGGTACACAATTTCGGCGATGAAATCGAGGTGATCGCCGGGGGGTTTGACATTTGGTCCAACGCCGATGACTTCACGTTCCTGTTTGAGGAAAAGACCGGCGACTTTGACATGGCGGTGCAGGTAACCAAAATCGACAATCCCGGCGGGGCGTGGGCGCGCAATGGCCTAATGGTCCGCGAGACCCTGGATGACAACAGCATGATGCTAGGCGCGTTCGCCACGCCACCCAGTGGACAGGGCTACTTCGCCCTTGAGCGGCGCGAGGAGTCAGTTAACCCACAATGGTGGAACAACGATGGCACCCCGGGCAGCGCGGTGTTGCAAGGCGGGATAAAATACGACACGGACACCGTGCCCGGTCTGCCCAACCTGTGGATCCGGATGAAACGGTCCGGCAACCGGTTCACCGCATTCCGCAGTGCCAACGGACAGGACTGGATCGAGATGGGAGTGACGAATCTTGAGTTCTCTGAAACTGTCTATTTTGGCATCAGTCAGGCCCAGCATTCGGGCACGAAAGGCTACGCCGCATACACGAATTACGGTCCATTCTTCTACACCGGCACAGAGATCGCCATCACCGAGTCGCCGCAAAGCGGCATCGGCACACTTGGCTGGGATCACACGTTTGAGGTCGGATACACGGCGACCACCGCTGGCAAACCACTCGCCATTGGAGAGCTGACATTTCAATGGCTCAAGGATGGCCAGGCGATTGAAGGAGCCAACGATCCGACCTACACCACACCGGGCGTTTTGACGACGAATGATGGCGGGAGCCGCTACTCAGTAACCGTAAGCATGGGTGATTTGGCCGTGACCTCCGGCGAGGCGGTGTTATCCGTGGCCAAGGACAGCACTCCTCCCAAGGTGGCCGAGGCCAGCGCCACCAAGCCAAGCGCTTCCGCCGGCGGCGGCGGAGCGGCCTTGCGCTTCAAGGGCGGCGGCCAATACGTCTCTGTTCCTATGGACATTCCCGAGACCGACTACACGGTGGAGTTCTGGTTCCGCACCGAGGATCCCAACGCCGGACTGTACTGCGTGGTGGATGCCAATCTTGGTGGAGGCGGTCATGACCGTCACCTGCACCTAACCGGGGGCAACATCCGCGTCCGGACCTGGAGCGGCCCCGGCGTGGAAGTGTCCTCCGGGTTGAACCTGGCGGACGGGCAGTGGCATCACCTTGCCCACACCCTGGGTGCCGCTGCCAACGGCCAGCAGATCTTTATCGATGGCAAACTGGTTGTACAGGGAGCAAAAGATATGTCCGACTTCGACTGGCAAAAGCACCTTAACTTCGGTTTCTCCAACGACGCCGGTTCGCAGTACCTGGTGGGTGAACTGGACGAACTTCGCGTCTGGGGCATTGTTCGCACCGAGGAGGAAATCAACGCCAACATGAACAAACCGCTGGGGGACGAGGCCGACCTGCTGGCTTACTATAACTTCGACGAAGTCAGCGGTACGGTTCTGCCGGATGGCGTAGGGGGCAACGACGGTGTGCTGATGGGCATGGGCGACCGTAATTGGACGATCTCAGAGGCGCCGCTTGGCCAAGCGCCACTCGAGGGCTTCGAGTTGCCGACAACACTAAACATTACGTTCAACGATCTGATTCGCAACCCGGACTTGGGCAGCGGCGGCTCGCTGATGTTCGATGGTAGAGGCGCAAGTGTCGCGCTGCCGGACGATATTCCTCAGATTCTCAGCGACGGTTGGGCGGTCACGGTCGAGTACTGGTTCAAGGGCGAGTCGTTCCAGTCGGCGGTGCGTTGGCAGGACGGCCAATACTTTGTGGCCGGTTGGAACGGGCTGCACATCATCTCCACCGATGGTGGAACGGGCGCCGGCATTGCGGTTGGCCCGGCCACCGATGGCGATTGGCATCACGTGGCCATGACCTGGGAACAGGAT
>JASLKI010000181.1 GCA_030747575.1 Verrucomicrobiota bacterium
CTAGCCCAATTTTGGTGAGGTGAATGAGTTTCATGATTTTTTCTGGTTAAACAGAGAAGAAGACTGGGCCAAGCGGTGAGAGGTTTCAATTATTTTACATGGCTACTGCATTTTCCCCGGCGGAGGACACCTCATTTGGACGCCGCCCACCTTCTCCGTGAAGGAGAAGGAATCCAACGGGACGCGCTTGGCCAAGCGGCCCGGGTGTGTCGTGGGAGCGTCTTGGAGTGCGGCCGTCCCTGTCGCTTTCTGGCACGTTCCAGAGCGGTGCAGAGAACCGCACTCCACAACGCTACCGCGACTTTTCATCTCTCTTTTTTTTTCGTGTTCGCGGCTTCACGTGAGTTTTGATGACAGGTCAGGGTATGGCTTGTGCGGTCCGGATCCTGCACCCACACTGCCGCCGTGAATATTCACTGGGTCGATGCGACGATTCTCTGCAGCTACCTGCTCGGCATGGTTGTCTTCGGAATGTGGATGGGGCGGGGCACCCGCAGCTCCGCTGAGTTCATGGTCGGTGGGCGCAGCATGCCGTGGTGGACTGTTCTGTGCTCGATCGTCGCGACCGAGACCAGCACGATCACATTCCTGAGCGTGCCCGGCCTCGCGTACACCGGGGACTTGGCCTTTCTGCAACTGCCGCTTGGCTACATCGTCGGTCGCTGGATCGTCGCTTCAAAACTGCTGCCGAGGTACTTCGCCGGCGAGCTGTTTACGGCCTACGAAGTCCTCGACCGGCATTTTGGAATCGCCGTGAAGCGTGCCGCGAGTCTGCTGTTTATCATCACTCGCACTCTTGGCGATGGGTTCCGGTTGTTTCTCGGTGCGATCGTGTTGCAACATGTCGCCGGCATCGACATGAACATGGCGATCATCGCCCTCGGAGTCGCAACGATCGTTTACACTTTTGCCGGTGGCATCCGCGCGGTGATCTGGACCGACTTCATCCAGTTCGTGGTGTACATGCTCGGCGCAGCGATCGCCTTTGGGATACTGCTAGATTTAATTGCCGGTGGCTGGGGCGCCGTCACCGAGTTGGCCCGCGCTGAGCTGACTGGTGACAAACTGCGGGTGTTTCATTTCGATTTCGACCCGACTGGCACGTATCTGTTTTGGGCCGGCTTGATCGGCGGCGGCGTCCTGGCGGTCGGCACTCACGGTGTCGATCAGTTGATGGTGCAGCGTTATTTGAGCGCCCGCAGCCAAGGCGAAGCGGCGCTGGCCCTGCGGTTGAGTGGGTTTGTGGTGCTGTTGCAGTTCGCGTTCTTCCTGTTGATCGGTACTGCGCTCTTCGCCTACTACAGCCAGAATCCGCCGCCGGAATCGTTTGCCAAGAGCGACCGGGTTTTCGCGACGTTCATCGTCGACAAGATGCCAATTGGAGTGCTTGGCGTCGTGCTCGGCGCGTTATTTTCTGCAGCGATGTCCACCCTATCGAGTTCGCTCAACTCCAGCGCCACGGTGCTGGTCAACGACATCCTCACAATCAACAGCGACAGCAGCCGGTTGCGCTTGGCCAAGTGGCTGACAGTCGCCTTTGGCATCGCCCAGATCGTCGTCGGCATCTCTGGGCAATGGCTCGAATCGTCGGTGATCGGCAGCGTGCTGGCTATACAGAGTTTCACGACCGGAATCATCCTCGGCGTCTTCGCTCTCGGCTTGGCCAAGGGCAAGGTCGGCACTAACTCGGCGCTCGTTGGCTTGGTTGTTGGCTTGATCGTCATGAGCGCGATCAAGTTCGGCACGTCGCTGGCTTGGCCTTGGTTTGCGTTGGTCGGCTCGACTGTGACTTTTTGCACCGGCTGGATGCACAACAAACTTTTTAACAACGCTACGGGTTCCTGACTTATGACTGAGTTTCGTTTCGGACTTGAAGTTTGCGCGGCCAATCCAACGGAAGTTCTGCGCGACGCCAGATTTGGTCTGGTGATGAATCAGGCGTCGATCGACGCCAATTTCCGAACCGCCGATGAAGTCCTCGGCGAGAGCCTGCCGGGCCAGTTGGCGGCGTTGTTCGGACCGCAGCACGGCCTGTGGGCCGAGCAACAGGACAACATGATCGAGACGCCGCACACGCTTGATCCGCTGCGAAAGATCCCGGTACACAGTCTTTACGCCGATGTGCGAAAACCGACCCCTGAGATGCTCGACGGTCTCGACGTTTTGGTCATTGACCTGCAGGACGTTGGCACGCGTGTCTACACTTACCTTTGGACGCTGAGCCTTTGTCTTGAGGCGGCGGCCGAGAAGGGCATTGCCGTCCTTGTGCTCGACCGGCCCAATCCGCTCGGCGGCGGCGTCTTCGAGGGGCCGATGCTGAGTCCTAATTTCGCCAGCTTCGTCGGCCGGGTGCCGATGCCGATGAGGCACGGACTCACTCTGGCCGAAGCAGCGAGGCACCTGAATCGCGAATGCGGAATTGATGCCGATCTACACTGGGTGGCGATGGAGGGCTATCGCCGCGACTCGTACTGGCACGAGCATGGCCGACCGTGGATTCCGCCATCGCCGAATTTGCCCCGCTTCGAAGGCGCATTGCTCTATCCCGGGCAAGTTCTGTTGGAAGGCACAACGCTGTCCGAGGGCCGAGGCACGACCACGCCGTTCGAACTATGCGGCGCCCCCTACATCGAGCCCGAGGTGCTCCTGAACGAGCTCGAGGAATTCGGGTTCGACGGACTGTTCGCACGGCCCTATCGCTTTGAGCCGACTTTTCAAAAGTTCGAGCAACAGTCGTGCGGCGGTCTGTTTCTGCACCCGACAAATCCCCGGGCGCTTCGCTC
>JASLKI010000182.1 GCA_030747575.1 Verrucomicrobiota bacterium
TCGAGTCCCTCCACTGGAACCACTTTGAGCCCCCTGATTTTTTTGGCAGAGCTTCTTTGTGACTTTGGCCTTGGTTGTGCCAAGAGTTGTTGTAACCTCCCCGCCGAATTATGGGTCCGCTTCCCAAACCCGAAATTATCATCACGCACGACGGCGACCTGGACGGGTTGCTCTCGGGCATGCTGCTTCAGAAACTTTCCGCCACGTTGTACGGTGAGGAGGTTAGACTGCTTGGCTACCAGACTCATGCCTGGCACAGCCGTTGCCTGCGCGAAAGCGCGGCGTGGGTGAGCGACCTCGCGTTTGAGGAGCGGATGGATCGCATCAACTGGATGGTGGTGGATCATCACATCACCACGGCAAAACCAACCAAGGCGCGCCTGGTGCATGACCAGGGCAAGAGCGCCTGTCTACTGGCGTACGAGTTGTGCAGGGAACACGGGCTTGAGTCGGAGACGCTGGACCGGCTGGTGCACCTCGCGAATGTCGGTGACTTGTTCTTGCAGGATGACCCGGATTTTGAGTTGGCCAACGACCACGGCACGCTGGTGAAGACTTACGGGTTTTGGAATATCTATTCGCTCGTGAATGGCGATCCGGAAAAGCTGCTGGATCATCCGCTGCTGCAGGTCATGCGGGTCAAGCGCGAGGTGGAGGATCCGATGGGGCTGAACTGGAGCCGACAAAACATCCAGCAAATTTCCCCGACGGTTGGATTGGTCAAGACGGTGGTGGGCAACTCGAACGTGATTCTGCATCGCTTGTTGGGTGAGCCAAACATGCCCCACCGAGTGTTGTTGACCCTCAACCGAATTGGCGGCAACCAGTTCATGGTAAGCATGCGCAGCTCAGATGGAGAGGCGTTGCCGGTGGCCAAGCAGTTGCAGGGAGGTGGGCATCCCAATGCCGCCGGGGCTGCCCTGCCCAAGAGCGTTCAGCGCGCGGTCGATGCCGTAGAGTACTTGAAGAAGGCATTGAGCCCCATGGATCAGCCGGCAGACTTGGCCGAGAATAACATCGAGTCGCTTTTCGATAAAGCAGAGGTTTTATACGCTCCGTTACGACTGCAGGTTTCTTTGTTTTTTGGTTGATGCCCGGCTCTGGCTGTGGCTAGTATTCCTCCTTTGAGTTCGTGCTTGGGCACATCGCCCGCCAAGGAGATGAACGTCAATACCAGTATCTGGGACAAACTGACCCGTGTTGCTGCATTGTTGTCGGTGATTACAGTTTTGGTGTGGGTAGGCGTTCTTTACTTCCCGCTTATCCACCAAAACGAGGGGATGCGCGAGCAGATCGTCCGGTTGGACAAGCAAATCCAACAGGGGGAAGTCGCCAACCGCCGGCTTCGACTCGAGATAGATTCCCTCAAGACCGACCCCAAGACCGTCGAGCGACTGGCCCGCGAACAGCTTGGTCTGGCCCGGCCGGACGAGACCGTGGTTCGCTTCGGGCTTCTCGGCGAGTGATCCTCCGGCCACCCGCTTACCCAAGCGCTTGTTCTTCTTGAATCCTTCCTGCTGAAACCCAAGACTGTCGCAACATGAAATATCGGCGGTTCGGCAAAACGGAGCTACAGATTCCGGTCTTCTCCTGCGGTGGAATGCGCTACCAGCATAAGTGGGACGACATCGACCCCAGCGAGGTGCCGGCAGACGGTCAGGCAAATTTGGAGGCGACTATCCACCGCGCACTCGAGTTGGGGATCAACCACATCGAGACCGCGCGCGGCTACGGTTCGTCCGAGATGCAGCTTGGCCTCGTGCTGCCGAAACTGCCGCGCGACGAGATAATTGTCCAAACTAAGGTCGCGCCGTTTGCCACGCAGAAGGAGTTTCTCGACACTTTCGACAAGTCTATGAGCCACCTGCAACTCGACCACGTTGACCTGCTGTCACTGCACGGCGTTAACAACGCGCAGTTCCTCAACTGGTCGCTGCGCAAGGGCGGCTGCGTGGAGGCGGTTTACAAGCTTATCGACGAGGGCCGTGTGAGGCACATCGGGTTTTCTACGCACGCGCCGCCGCACATCATCCGGGAGGCGATCGAGAGCGACGCATTCGAGTACGTGAACCTGCACTGGTACTTTGTCAACGACCTGAATTGGTCGTGCATCGAGGCGGCCGCCCGGCGTGACATGGGCGTGTTCATCATCAGCCCCAACGACAAGGGCGGCAAACTGTACGCGCCGCCGCCCAAGCTGGTCGGTCTCTGCCAGCCGCTCTCGCCGATGCAGTTCAACGCGTTGTACTGCTTAAACCGCCCGCAGGTGCACACGCTAAGTTGCGGTGCGGCCAAGCCAAGTGACTTTGACGAGCACATTGCCGCGCTTGAGCAGTACAACCTCATCGCCGAAACGGTCGCGCCGATCGAGGCCCGGCTCCGCACTGAAATGGCCAACGTGTTGGGACAGGATTGGTGCGATCGCTGGCACGAAAATGTTCCTGAATATCTCGATGTTCCTGGCTCGATCAACGTGCTAGAAATCATGCGGCTTTGGACTTACAGCAAGTCACTCGACTTGGTCGATTGGGGGAAAATGCGCTACAATCTGCTCGGCCAGGCCGACCACTGGTTCCCCGGCGAAACCGCCGCCAAGGCCGCCGAACTCAACCTCACCGCCGCCTTGGCTAACAGCCCGTTCGCCGCCCGTATTCCGCG
>JASLKI010000183.1 GCA_030747575.1 Verrucomicrobiota bacterium
AAGATTTGTGAGGAATTCGGCAAGAATATTTCAGAGCACATCGACGTGTACGGCGCCGACAATGACCAACGCCTCACCGGTCTTCATGAAACCCAAGCGATCGACCAGTTCTCCTACGGAGTTTCCGACCGTGGCGCCTCCATCCGCGTCCCAATTGGCACTGTCGATAATGACTGGAAAGGGCGCTTGGAAGACCGTCGCCCAGCGTCCAACGGCGACCCATACAAAATTGCGGCCGTCATCATCAAGACCACCAAAAAAGCGCTGGCTTAAGACCGGCCTCAATCCCTTTAAACCAAAGACCGGCGAACAAACGCCGGTCTTTTTTTATTTTTGGCCACGAACCCCATCCCGCTTGGCCAAGCGCCCAGGGTGCTGGCTCAACTGCCTTGTTGTGCCACGGTGCCAATCAGGCGCACCGCAATCACCACCGACAACAGCAGCAGGAGAAGGCCGGATACGTGGGAAAACCGCACGAGCGTCCTGTCCGAGAACTGGTTTCGCACCCGGGCACTTCCCAACACGAGCAGCGTAAACCAGGCGGCAATGCCCAGGCCGGCACCGGCGGCACAGGCCATCCGGCTTTGCCAGGCGGGTTGCAACGTCCCGTTGGCCAGCAGCACAGCGGAAATCATGATCCAAAACAGGAGTACGTTGGGGTTCACCAGCACCCGGACGAAGCCGGTCCAAAACATCGTGTGGGGGTGCAGCCGCTGCTCGATCATCCGGGCGCGCTTGCCCTGCACGGTCACAGTGTCGGCCATCAGGTAGCGGATGCCAAAGACGGTCACCGCAAGGAAACTGATCAGCTCCACCGTCGCCCGGATAGTGGGATCCTCAAACAAACTCGCGAACCCGCCGAAGGCGATGACGCAGTAGATCATCTCCATCACCAGCGCGCCGACCGCGATGATCAGCGCCCGTGTCCGGCCGCTGTGGACGCCCTCCTCCATGATGGCTACATTGATCGGCCCCACCGGCACCGCGCACACGAACCCGGTCAGCACCCCCGCGCCAACGGCCACTGCATAATCGACCGGGGTCATCTACGGACGGCCCCCTGTCTATTCATCGTCGAAGTCTTCCTCAATTTCCCTCCTCAACTTCCGTGACAACCGTGGTCGCACAAAACCGTAAACCAGATACGATGTGAAGATCAGCGGCAGCACGATCGGCACGAGGTATTTCCACAAAAAAACAAAGCAGGCCACCACCACCACGGCAGTAACAAACTTCGTAAACGGTCGGCGCGACCGAAAATCCAGTTTTTTGAACGACGGGTACTTGACCTCGCTGACCATCATCACCGAGAGGAACACCAGCAACGCCAGCAATACCCAGCGCCACGAGCTGGTGGGCAGGTTTTTTTCCTCGAGCCAGACCAGAAACATCGTCAATGAAGCCACCATCGCCGCCGAGGCCGGGATGGGGAAACCGAGAAACTCCCTGCCGTTCCCGGAGTTGGGCATCGCCGAGAGACAATTGTAGCGAGCCAGCCGCAGTGCGCCGCAAAGCAGATATACCGATGCCACCACCAGGCCAAGCCGTTCGATCTCGACGTTAAAGTCGTGCAGGATCACCCTCTGCATCAGGAACGCCGGCGCCGCTCCAAACGAAATGATATCCGCCAGCGAATCGAACTGAAGCCCGAACGGGCTCTCCTTGCCAAC
The DNA here is from genome assembly GCA_030747575.1 of Verrucomicrobiota bacterium. GTDB lineage: Bacteria > Verrucomicrobiota > Verrucomicrobiia > Limisphaerales > UBA1096 > UBA1096. The sequence goes on from JASLKI010000183.1 coordinate 1,671, forward strand.
CAATCGGGCGATCCTGCCATCCAGTCCGTCGAACACAAACGCCCCCAGAATCAGCCAAAGGGCATTCTTGATTTTCTCGATGTCCGTGGCACTGAAAACCGGTCCCTCCGACCCGGTCGGGTCGGGAACCACCTGGACGATGAACGTCAGAGCAAGGAACCCACACAACAGGTTGCCCGCCGTCATCAGGTTGGGCAGGAAATAAATGTGCAACCTCTCCCCATTGGCGGGCGGGCTTGGCTCTGGCTGTTCTGTATCGTCGCTCACGTTGCTGCGGGCACGTCACCGGCGTGCACGCGATCCTTCCAGACGTATCGGAGCATCAGCGTGCGCAGCGCGGCGGTCAACGGGATGGCCAGCACGCCACCCATGATGCCCCCCAGCAGCGTGGTGCCCACCATCACGGCGACAATGATCGTGAGTGGATGCAACCCCACCCTGTCGCCGATGATTTTCGGCGAGATGAACAGTCCCTCCATCGCCTGCACGGCGGCAAACCAGACGAGAATGAGAATCGGCTTGAGCCAGCCATCCTCTGGCACGAACTGAATCATCGCCAGCACGAACGCCGGGATGAGGCTCAAAGCCACGCCAAGATACGGGATGATGCCCAGCAGCCCAGCAATGACACCCAGCAGGATCGCGTATTCCAGGCCGATCGCCAGAAAACCGGCCGTCAGCAGCGCCCCCACGCACATCGCCACCAGCACTTGGCTCCGGAAAAAAACGATCAGGCAATCGTTGATCGACCGCAACACAAACACGATCTCCTCCTTGATCCACGAGTCGCGCACCGGGAGGTAATCCGTCCAGTTTTGATTGATGCCTCGCTTCTCGAGTAAGAAATAAAACACATACACCGGCACCAGGGCCAAGCCGGCCAGGAAGCCAAACAACGACATGACCTTCTTCAACTGCTCCAGCGCCCAGGCCGATATTTTCGACACGGCATCCACCATGAACTCCCGGGCCTTCTCGTTGGTCACACCGACATTCTTCACCCACTCCTGCGGCGTCTCGAGCCAGACCGGCTTGGCCGGTGCATTGGTGGACGTGTTGGCGGGATCGCCGGAATTGACGAACGAACTCACACTTTCCTGAAACTTCTTGGCATTTCCCGGAAAATCGGTCGTGAGTTTGCCCACCTGCGAAATCAACGACGGCACCACCGACGCCACCAATCCCCCCACCAGCAGCAGCGCAATAATGAACACCATGATGATCGAGTTCTGGCGCTTGAAACCTCGTTTCTTCTGAAACCAATCGACCACCGGATCGAGCAAATACGCGATCACGCCGGCGATGGCCAAGGGCAGCAACACCGAGGAAATCATGCTGGCCAGCTTCGCCATTCCCAGCACCAAAACCCCCGTCAAACCAATCAGCACCCCAATGGCGAGCGCCGTCACCGACGCCCAAAGTATCTTGGCCTGCTTCTCGGTTGGAGGGGGATACGCCATAATTTTTTATTCCAGCCCAAGCTCGACGGCCCGCTCCGTCGCCGCTCGCACGGCATTGATGAGTGCGCTGCGCACGCCGCCCTCCTCCAGTTCGTGCACGCCCTCGATCGTCGTGCCGCCCGGGCTGCAAACCATGTCCTTGAGTTCGCCGGGATGCTTGCCGGTCTCGAGTACCATCTTCGCCGCGCCGAGCATCGTCTGCGCTGCCAATCGGGTGGAGACGTCCCGGGGCAAACCCGCCGCCACACCGCCATCGCTCAGTGCCTCGATGACCATGTACCCGTACGCCGGGCCGCTCCCGCTCAACCCAGTCACCGCATCGATCAACCTCTCCTTCACCTCGTAAGCTACGCCGACAGCGGACAACAGCCGCTTCACCAGCTCGCCGTCCTCGGCTGTCGCCGCTTGGCCAAGCGCATAGCCGCAAGCGCCCTCGCCGACCAGTGCCGGCGTGTTGGGCATCACGCGCACCAACCTCGCACGCACGCCGCAAGCTGCGTCGAGTTTGGCCAGGCGCACGCCGGCCAGGATTGATATCACGAGATGACTCTCATCAAACTGGTCGCGCACCCCCTCCGTCGCCTCGTCGAGTTGATGCGGCTTGAACGCCAAAAAAACGACCTTGGCCTTCGCCAGCACGTCGGCATTCGAGTCGGTCGTCTCGCAACCGACCGACCGGCTGAACGCCTCGCGCCCGGCCGGAACCGGGTCGCTGCCAATAAGGCTGTCCGGCGAAACCAGACCGGCGTTGATGAAGCCCTTCGCCAGGGACGCCGCCATTCTTCCAGCGCCAATGAACCCTATGGTGGGTGTCTCAGTCACGCGTGTTGTGTATCAAATACCATCCCCGTCGTAAAGCCAATTTGGCCGGGCGCGTCACCGCCCCGGCTTGACTTTCATCTCGGTCATCCTATCGGCGAACCGCTTGGCCAGGCGCTCAAGTTCACCCCAGTTTTCCCCGGCGATGATCTCCTTTTTCAACAGTGCCGAGCCGGTCCCCAGCGCAGCCGAGCCTGCCGCAAAGTATGCCTCCATCGTGTCGAGGTTCACCCCACCGGTAGGGACGATTTTCAGGTGCGGTAGCGGCGCGAGCAGCGACTTGATATAGCTTGGGCCAAGCGTGTCGGCCGGGAAAATCTTGACGAAATCCGAGCCGGCCTCGTGTGCGGCCTGTGCCTCGGTCGGCGTATAGGCACCCAGCATCACCGGCCGGTCTAGCGCGTGCGCCGCCGCGACAAGCGACGGCCGGGTGATCGGGCTAATGATGTACTTCGCCCCAGCATCGATCGCCGCCCGGCACGTGTCGTCGTCGATCACCGTGCCGACGCCGAGCAAAATTTTATCGCCGAGTTCGCGGTCAATCGTTCGAACCGCCTCAAGCGCGTTGGGGATGCTCATCGTCAACTCCACCGCCCGGATACCGCCCGCGACAAGCGCCTTGGCCAACGGCAGCATCAACTCGGGCCGCCGCACGCGCACGATCGCCACCAGGCCCTCGGCCTCGATCCCCGAGACAATCTTCTCCCGCTCGCTCACTTGGTTTTCCTGAACCACTTTGATTCGGGCTTGAGGTTGTGCTTCACCGACTCGAGCCGAATCGTAAACCCAGCGGACGCCGGTTCCTCTAGTTTCAGAGTGTGCGGGATCTGCACTCCGTCCACCGCCTTGTAGTCACGAAAAAGGACCCTGGTTTTCACCTCCTGCCCCTGCATCTCAGCGGTGGAAGCAACCCCGGCGACCAATCCTGTCGCGGCATCAAAATAAAACGTGTCCGTGTCCCCTTTCTTCGGCGTCATCTTGACGACAAAGACTTTTTTACCGGCGATCTGCTCCACGCTCTGCAACTCGATTGTGGGATAGTTTTTTTTGAAATTCAGGTAGGCGTAAAAATCAGCGTCGATTTTTTTGTTGGCCAATTCGCGCTCCTTTTTTTCGGTCACCGTGCCATCGGGTGTTTCCGTCCAGCCCTTGCTGCCGGCGAACACGTCACGAATCGTCCCCAACCCCTCAATCGTCAATTCCATCATTTCCTTGTTGGGCGCCGCCTGCCGCATGACGACCGGGAGCTCCGCACCGAATACGACCAACTCGATCTTCCCGCGGGCCTCGCGATTCTTCAGTTTGCGCATGGCCTTCTCGCCGCCGAGCGCCTCGACGTTCCGCTTGAGAATGTCGTCCACCGACGGAAGCTTGGCCGCTTCCTCGGCCAGGCCGACACCGGTCAAAACGGCAATACCCGCCGCTATCCCTACGCAATGCCTGACTATAGTCTTCATCTGGGCAGCGGCAGTCTGGAGTTTGTCCATCGGTTTGGCAATGAAGTTCGCGCTTGTAAGCCGCCCCAATAAAGGGTAGCAAATCCGAGCCGGGTTACGGTGTTGGGTGCATATCATGGAGCTGGCTGATTTTCTCACCAAGGAACAGGTTGTCACGGATCTGAAAGCCTCTGATCGCTGGGAAGCGATCGAGGAGCTGATCGATTTACTGGTCGACAAGGGACGTATCAAGTCCGAATACCGCGAGGCCATCGTCTCCGTCGTCAAAAAGCGCGAGACCTCGATGAGCACCGGCATCGGGTTCGGCATCGGCATCCCGCATGCCTCTACCGACCTGATCGACGACGTCACCGGCGCGTTCGGCCGCAGCAAGGCGGGTGTCAACTTCGACGCGCTCGACAACCAGCCAGTCAATCTCGTGATGCTTTTCCTCGTGCCACAGGGTCAGTTCCAAAAACACCTCCACACACTGGCCAAGATTGCGAAGGTGCTGCACAAGAAAGAATTCCGCAAGGCGCTCGAGGATGCCGGCGACGCGGCGGAGATGTATCAGATCATCCGCAGCTCGCAGGAGGGCTGAGTCGGCACCACTTTTCCTTTCGGCCACGCCGGTATCCCGCTTGACCAAGCGACTCCAACCGTGATCCATTTCGTCTTACAGGAAAGACTGCAGCAAGCCGTCCTCGCGCTTATGCCTGACGCCGACGTCTCTAGCGTCCTCGTCCGCCCCTGCCCCGAGCCGAAGTTTGGCGACTACCAATCCAACGCCCTCATGGGCTTGGCCAAGCGCAACCAACTCAACCCGCGCGAACTCGCTGCCCAAGTCGTCGAGCAACTCGACGTCACCGACTGCTGTGAACCGGTCAAGATCGCCGGGCCGGGTTTTCTCAATTTCAGGCTCAAGACCAACGCCCTCTCCGATGCCCTCGTCGGCGCGGCCAAGGGCGAGCATCTTTTTTACCGCACCGCCACCGAGCCGCGCACGGTCGTCATCGACTACTCGTCGCCCAACGTGGCCAAGCCGATGCACGTCGGCCATATCCGCTCGACCATTCTCGGCTACACCTTGGCCAAGGCGTTCCGACTGCTCGGCCACAGCGTTGTCACCGACAATCACATCGGCGACTGGGGCACGCAGTTCGGCAAACTACTCGTTGGCTGGAAGGAACACCTCGACCGGGACGCGCTTGGCAGAGACGCCCTCGCCGAGATGGAGCGCCTCTACAAACTCATCAACTCCGCCTGCGAAGAGGACGAGATCGTCCTCATCCACGCCCGGAGCGAGCTCGTCAAGTTGCAAAGCGGCGACGCCGAGAACCTCGCCATTTGGGATGAAATGATCGAGTTGTCGCGGCATCAGTTCGACGAGATTTACGGCCGCCTCGGCGTCGATTTCGACGAGACGCTCGGCGAGAGTTTTTACAACGACCGCCTCAAGGGCGTCGTCGACGAACTCGTCACCCAAGGCATCGCGGAGGAAAGCGAAGGCGCGCAGGTCGTCTTTTTTAATCACCACAAGTCGCTCAAGAAACACCCGGCCATCGTCCAGAAAAGCGACGGTGCAGCCAATTACACAACGACCGATCTCGCGACGCTCGAGCACCGACAAAACAGTTGGCAACCGAGTGAAGTCATTTACGTCACCGACGGCCGGCAGCAACTGCACTTTCAGCAACTCTTCGAGCTGTACAACCGCTGGAAACCGAGCCACGGCATGAAGCTCAACCACGTCTGGTTCGGCGCGATCCTTGGCGAGGACGGCAGGCCGTTCAAGACGCGCAGCGGCGAAATCATACGCCTCTCCGGTTTACTCAACGAGGCCGAGCAACGCGCCTTCGACGCCGTGAGCGCAAAAAACCCCGACCTCCCCGAGGAGGAGCGGCGCGGCATCGCCTGCATTGTCGGCATCGGCGCGATCAAGTACGCCGACCTCTCCGGCAACCGACAGAGCGACTATGTCTTCAACTGGGACACCATGCTCGCACTCGTCGGCAACACCGCCCCATACCTGCTCTACGCCTTCACGCGCATCCGCAGCATCTTCCGCAAACTTGGCGACGAGTCGCTGACACAGCCCGAGTCGTTCGCGCTTTCCCATGCGGAGGAACTCACGCTAGCCAAGCACCTGTTGCGCTTCGGCCTCGTGCTCGAGTTGGTCATCGACGAGTGCCGCCCGAACTACCTCTGCAACTACCTCTACGAACTGGCGGGGCACTTCGCCTCGTTTTACGAAAACTGCCCCGTGCTCCAGGCCGAGGGCGACATCCGCACGCAGCGACTGGCCCTCTGCGACCTCACCGGCCAAGTGCTGAATACCGGCCTCGAAACGCTTGGCCTCGAGACAACCGAGCGCATGTGAGCCGTGGCCGCGCGGAGCAACAAGTCGGCCGACTCCCGCTGGATCACCGTCGAGGGCGCGCGCGAACACAACCTACGCAACCTTTCCGTCCGCATCCCACGTAACAAGCTTGTCGTCGTCACCGGCGTCAGCGGTTCTGGCAAAAGCACGCTCGCGTTCGACATTCTTTTTTCTGAAGGCCAGCGCCGTTTTCTCGACTCGCTCAATGCCTACGCCCGGCAGTTTGTCGAGCAAATGCCCCGGCCCGATGTCGACGCCGTCCACGGCCTGCCGCCCACCGTCAGCATCGAGCAACGCATCTCGCGCGGCGGCGGCAAAAGCACCGTCGCCACCGTCACCGAGATTTACCATTTCATCCGGCTGCTCTACACCAAGCTCGGCGTGATCCACTGCCCCGACTGCCAGTTGCCGGTGCAGGCGCAGACGCTCGACTCGCTCGTCGGCAGTTTAAAATCTCACGCAAAAAAACGCGGTGACCTGCTGCTTCTCGCCCCGCGCATTCGCAACCGAAAAGGCTTTCACAACGACGTCGGCGAATGGGCCGCGCGGCACGGCTACGAACAGGTTCGCGCCGACGGCAAATTCCACCCCACCGCCGAGCCGCTGAGGCTCGACCGCTACAGCGAGCACGACGTCGAGGTGGCCGTCGGCCGGCTCAAAAAACGCGGCTCAAAAAACGCCGCCGAGCTGATCGCCAAATGCCTAGCCATTGGCCAGGGCACACTCTTCGCCGTCGATAACTCCGGCGACGAAACCGTCCACTCGACGAGCAACGCGTGCGGCGGCTGCAGCCGATCGTTCGCGCCGCTAGATCCGAAAGATTTCAGCTACAACTCCGCCCGAGGCTGGTGCCCCACCTGCCGGGGTTTCGGCGAAACGTTTTACATTCCCGACATCGAGCGCGGCGAGGCGCAGGAGGCGGTCGAGGAAACGTGGTTCGGCTGGCAGGAGGAGAGCCGCGAATTGTGCACCGACTGCAACGGCGCTCGGCTTGCCCCGCTCGCCCGAGCCGTCCGCCTGCCACTGCCGTGCTTGGCCAAGCGCAACTTTGCCGACGAGCCGACCATCGACGCCTTCGCCCAAGCCAGCGTCGAGTCGGCAGACGAGTTGTTCGCAGTACTCAAATGGCGCGGGCGCGGCGAGGAGATCGCCCGCGACATCCTGCCGGAGATCAGCTCACGGCTGAGTTTCCTGCGAGAAGTTGGCCTCGATTATCTGCAGCTTGGCCGCGCCGTCACCACGCTGAGCGGCGGCGAGGCCCAGCGCATCCGCCTGGCCGCGCAGCTTGGCTCGAACCTGAGCGGCGTGCTGTACGTGCTCGATGAGCCGACGATCGGCCTGCACCCGCGCGACAACCAGCAACTGCTCGGCGCGCTCGAGCAACTCCGCTCGCGCGGCAACTCGGTCGTCGTCGTCGAGCACGACGAGGACACGATGGCGCGCGCCGATTACATCATCGACCTTGGCCCCGGCGCAGGCGTGGAGGGCGGACAGGTCGTCGCAGCCGGTTCGCTTCAGCAGATTTTGCGAAACAAAAAATCGCTGACCGGCATCGAGTTGTCCCGCCAATACTCCCGCGGCCAGGCGCTTGGCCAAGCGCGCCCCACTGCCCCGCCCCTAACCCGGCGTGGTGCCAGCCAGAAAAACAAAACGCCGTCCCTCATCTTCCGCGGATTGCATAAAAATAATTTGAAGAACGTCTCCGTCGCCGTGCCGCTTGGCCGGTTCACGGTCGTTACCGGCGTTAGCGGCTCCGGCAAAAGCACGCTCGTGCGCGAGTGCATCCTGCCCGCCGTACGGACCGCGTTGAAAGCCAGGCGCAAAAAAACGATCGACGGTATCGAGCAGATCAAGGCCGTGCACGAGGTCGACCAGTCGCCAATCGGCCGCACGCCACGCTCTGTGCCGGCGACGTACGTCGGTTTTTTTGACACCATCCGCCAACTGTTCGCGCAGGTGCCCGAGTCTCGGATGCGCGGCTTTGGCCCGGCCCGGTTTTCGTTCAACAGCCCGCACGGCCGCTGCCCCGAGTGCAAGGGAGCGGGCATCGTAAAACTTGAGATGAACTTTCTGCCGCCCGCCTTCATGACCTGCGGCACCTGCGAGGGCAACCGGTACAGCCCCGAGGTGCTGGACATCGTTTACAACGGCAAAACAATCGCTGATGTGCTCGAGTTAAGCGTCAGCGAAGCGGCCGAGTTTTTCGGGGCTGTGCCGAAGATTTTCCGGCCGCTCAAGGCGCTCCGCGACACCGGCCTTGGTTACCTCAAGTTGGGCCAGACCAGCCCGACGCTCAGTGGCGGCGAAGCCCAGCGCGTCAAACTAGTCACGCACCTGCTAAGCGGCCTCAGCGACAACCCGGCCCGGTTCAAGTCCGACACGAAAAAGAATCTGTTCCTCCTCGAGGAGCCAACGATCGGCCTGCACATGGCGGATGTGCGGCGCTTGGTCGGGGTGCTGCAACGCCTGGTCGAGGGCGGGCACACGGTGCTGGTAATAGAGCACAACCTCGACTTGATCGCCGCCGCCGACTGGGCCATCGACCTCGGCCCCGAGGGCGGCGAAGGCGGCGGCCAAATCATCGCCCAAGGCCCTCCAGCCAAAATCGCCCAAGGCAAAAACTCCCACACCGCTCATTTCCTAAAACGGTTTTTCGGCTAGTCCAACACCTGTACGCGGTAAAATTGAAACGCCTTCCGCTCGCTTGGGTCGGTGAAAAATGTGAATGAGCGCTGAGCTTTCACCGAGGCGCCGGTTTTGCGCCACTTGGCCAGCGCGACGTCGGGCTTGCTCCAGACTTGGTAGCGCTTGCCGGGCACGCTGCCCCACTGGATGGTCGTGCCTTGTTCGTCGACGGTGATGCTGCCGATTTCGAGCAGCGGAAACGAACCGGCGTCCGTCGGGCTTTTCCCGCTCACATACTCCTCGCGATTGGTGTAGCCGTCGGCATCGGCGTCGGCGTCGGCGTGCGCCTCAGCGCTGGAAAAAACAGCGAAGTGTTCCCGCTGCCAGCGGTCGTCCAAGCCGTCAAAATTGTAATCTTCCTCGCCAGAGAGAATCTCGGCAAAGCCGTTGAGGTACGCCTTGTCGTTTCCTTTTTGAACGAACAGACTTCGCACACCCGGCGCGGCATTTTTCGCCACGGTCACTTCCACCGAGATCATGTTGAAGCCGTCAAATGCGTTCGGATTGTATGTCGTTTTTCCGTAAACCACTCCGTCGCCGGTGAGCCGCAACGTCGCTCCACTCGTTGGCAACGTTGGCGAATAGACGCCGATCATCTGTTTTTTGCCGGTGCGCCCGATCGCGATCGGCTCGAACGCCAACTCGAGCAGGTTCTGCTTCGTCGTCGGTGGCCTCACTGCCGAGATGTAAAACTGCGCTTTGCCATTGTTGACCGCAAAATCCAGCGTCGCCGTTTTGCCAACGCCCACGGCCGCCTGTTTGTAGCCGGTCGGCCGGAAATTCGTCTCGGCGCCCTCGCGCTCAATCGAGATGTCGATGTCGCGAACCAGTGGATGGGGTTGCGTGTCCGGTGAGTGCAACGGGGCCACGCGCAGTCGGTACGTCGCCGGGGGCAGCGCCATCAGTTCGTACCGGCCGTTGCGCTCGGTGACGGTCGACTGGATGATGTTGCCGTGGGCATCCTCGGCCAACACCACCGCCCCGAAGACCAGGCCGGGTTCCATGGTAACTTTGCCGGTGATCGAGCCAAGCCTGGCCAAGGCAGCCAGCTCGCCGTACAGCGCCTGCGTGGCTGCGATCTCGTCCCTCAACAATCCGACAGCCAGCCCCACACCGGCGCCAGTTCGCGAAAACATCGTCGCCGCCCCCAGCGGCGAATGCTGCAAGCCGATGAAGTGGCCGAACTCGTGCAGCGCCACCGCCTCGACAAAGTTGTCGGCGGAGAACGAGTTGTTGTAGTCGGTGAACCATCGGTGATCGACGCCGTTGAAGACCATGTCCGCCTCGACGATCGTGTGGTCATCGAAATACATCGGGAACGTCACCGCCAACGCGCCGCTGATCTCCGCCCGCTCGTTGTTGACCCACACGGCGCCGTTCCCAGCCGCTTTCTTCACCCAGTAAACGACGTTCGTGTTGTCCTCGCCGTTGACGTCCACGCCGGGCGGCACCAGCCCGCCTTCCTCGAATTTCAGGATCGTCCCGGGCACCGACTGCCACTGGCCAAGCGCGGCCCGGATGGCATCCAATTCCGCGGCGGCATTTTTCGCCGACCACGCGTCCCTCGCCAAATAATAGCGGATCGCCCGCGTGTCCCGGTTGACCACATTGGGATGCACGAGCGGGTCCAAGTCGTCGAGCCGCCAGCGGAGCGGCTGATCGTCCTCGTTTTTGAACAGGACAAATGCCGTGGCGGCATGGGCCAAGCCAAGCGCAGCGGCGATTGCGGGCCAGCGTCTCACTTCGCCCCCCTCCTCACCCGCCGCTTCAACTCGGCCAATGTCAGCGGCTTTGTCTGGCCAAGCGCGCGCTTCACCACCGCGCGCGGATCGTCTCGCTTGGCCAAGCCTTGGAACGGATTCCGCACCGTGACCAAGCCGGTCTTCGGTTGCCTGGCGACATCAAATTTGCCCTGGTTCAGCCCAAGCGTCACCGCCTCGCCTCGGCTGTTGAACACCACAAACACAATCACCTCCGCCCCAACCCGGTACGTTGGCTGGATCGGCGAGCGGGCACGCCGCCGCCCCAGCACGCCGCCGCCCTGGACAATCACCAGCGTCCCGCCGCGTTGCCGGCCGTTCATCTGCTCAATGATTTGCAGATGCACCGTGGTGAAAATCCGGCCGTCGTCGTCTCGTTGGCAAGACATGCGGACGACCGTGCCGTGCACCACTGCGTCGGCCTTGGCCGCCAGCGTCTCGATCGACAGCGGCACCTGGCTCGCCGCTTGGCCAAGCGCGACACCGGCCAACAAGGCTGTGAATAATGCAAACGATCTCCCTTTCATGCTGCCGCGAAGGTTGCTCGCTTAGCCCAGAAAACTCAATCCAGCGTTTTGTGCTGGGCAACTGCGGCCAATTCATCGAAGCATACGCGCCGCATGATGTATTTCTTGTCAAAAATGGTGGATAGATTCTTGAACCCTATCAGTTTAATTTGGCTGGTGTTGCTTATTGCCTGTGCTCGTGCCGTGATCAAAAAAGAGAAGCGACAGGCACTTTTTACCGGCACTCTAGCCCTGTTCATCACCCTCGTCGGCAGCACGAAACTCCCCGCCTACCTCCTCTCCACTCTCGAAAGACCCTACGCAGTCGAGGATTTGAGCTCCCTCCCCGACTGCGACGCCGTAATATTATTGGGTGGTTCACATGGATTCTCTAATTATGGGGTTAACTCAATTGAATTCAGCACAGCGACCGATAGAATAATCACTGCTGCAGAGCTCGTCCGATTAAAAAAAGGTAAAGCGTTGGTGATCGGTGGCGGTAAATACTCCTCATCTGGGCAAACAGGATTGCATGGGCAACTAATCGCCGAATGGCTGGAATCCTGGAAACCGTTC
>JASLKI010000184.1 GCA_030747575.1 Verrucomicrobiota bacterium
GTTGAGTCGGCCGAAGCTGTCCATCTCGTCGCTGCGAACATCGTTGGGCAGGCCGCGAAAGTCCCCGAGAATCTCCAACTGCAGCTCCTTGGGCAGCGTGCCAAGCTCGGCGGCGGCAGTGGGAGTGAAGATGATTTGAAACGGTGTCATGGGCTTTGTCGGCCGCAGTATCGGCGAGGTGGTAGCGCGTACGAGAATTGAACTCGTCTTTCCGCCTTGAGAGGGCGGCGTCCTAACCGATAGACCAACGCGCCTCGCCGTGGCCGGGTTTTATGCCGATACTCCCCCCGCCAAGTCAATCCGAAAGAGCCTTTGGCCTGCATCCCGGCGCTCACCAGTCGTTCAGTTGCCGCTCGGCCTCGCTCGGCGTTGGGGCCACTCCGAGCCGTTCCATCGCCTCGCCCACGAGGTAAAACGACCCGGCGACCACCACAAACGGCTCGGCCGCGCACCACTCCAGCGCTTGGCCAAGCGACTCGGCAACCTCGATCGCCGCCGCCGGATTGGCCGCTTGGCATATCGGTAAAAACCCTTCCGGCTTGGCCGAGCGGGCGCTGCTGACCGGCGACAAAACGATGCGCTTGGTCAAGGTCGCCAACTCGGTGCAAAACCCTGCGCCGTCCTTCTCGTCCACCATGCCGATGATGAAAACCGGCGAGTCGGTGGAAAACCCGCCCGCCAAAGCCTGCCGCAGCATCGCTGCGCCCTCGGCATTGTGCGCGCCGTCGAGCAGTACCGTCTGTTCGCCGCGCCGGATGACCTGCAGCCGCCCCGGCCAATGCACCTTGGCCAAGCCGTCGCGAATCGCCCCGGGCGGCACCGGCAACTCGCCCTGCAATCGCCTGACCACCGCCTTGGCCAAACTCGCGTTGGTTTGCTGATGCCGCCCGAGCAGCGGCAAGTCGGCGATGGACTCCGCTTGGCCAAGCTCGATCAACTCCGCTCCTTCCCTAGCCGCTTCGGCGCGGATCACTGCCAGCGCCTCCGGTTGAGCGGCCGCCGTCAGCGCCGGGATGCCGGGCTTGATGATGCCGGCCTTCTCGGCGGCGATCGCCGCGTGTGTTTCGCCGAGCCAGCGCGTGTGGTCGAGCCCGATGTTGGTGATCACGCTCGCCAGTGGCGTGACGATGTTCGTCGCGTCGAGACGGCCACCTAAGCCGGTTTCCCACAGCACGATGTCGCACGCCTTCTCGGCGAAATGGCACAGCGCCATCACCACCGCCAACTCGAAAAACGTCGGCCCTTGACCCTCGGGAAATCTCGCCGCTGTGTCGCGAAGCTGCGCCGTCAGCCGGGCGAGAGCCTCCTCCGGGATCAACTCGCGGTTTACCTGCATCCGCTCGCGGAACGACACGAGGTGCGGCGAGGTGAACAGCCCCGTACGCAGGCCGGCCTCGCTATAAATCGACTCGAGCATCGCGCAGACCGAGCCTTTGCCGTTGGTGCCGGTGACGTGGATAAAACGCAACCGCTCGTGCGGCGACCCGGCCAACGCGGCGAGCCGGCGGGGGTTGTCCAGCCCCAGCTTCGAGCCGAACAGGGTCAGCTCGCGCAGATGTTGAATGGCTTCGGAATACGTCACGATGCGCGGGGGGAGTCTCAAGACCGAACTTTCAAGTTTCAAGCGCATTACTCGAAACTGAAAACTTGAAACTTGAAACCATCCGCGAAACCATTCCCGCCGGTGATATTCATCCGGAACATTTTTTTTACAGCGCTGCTGCTCCCGCTTGGCCAGGCGGGAGCCGGGGAGGCTAAGCCGGCGGACGTGTCCGGTGCGGTGATTGAGCGCGAGTTCCGCGAATTGCTTGAGCTCGACGACAAGGTTCACGACGAGGTCGATGAATGGATTCGCAGCAATGCGAAGCTGACCGCGAAACAGGTCGGCATCGATCCCGCGTCGCTCGATCTGCAGGTGCGCAACCGGCTCAGCAATGTCGGCGAGGCGTACAAAGCGTTTCTCAACCGCCACTCCAGCCATGTCCGTGCGCGGCTGGCGTACGGCAGTTTTTTTAGCGACATCAACGAGATCGACAAGGCTATGGCGCAGTGGAAGAAGGCGCTCGAGCTCGCGCCGAAAAACCCGGTCGCGTGGAACAACATCGGCAAGGCGTACGGCAAACAGGGCAGGATCGCCGAAGCGTTCCGGCACTTCGGCAAGGCCGCCGAACTCGCTCCCAAGGAGGCACTCTATTATAGAAATCTCGCCACGCTGATATTTTCGTACCCCGACGACGCGGCGCGCTACTACCTCATTGACCGCAGCCAGATCGTGCCCAAGTCGCTCGAGCTTTTCAAAAAAGCGCGCGCGCTTGACCCGAAAAATTTCACCCTCGCCACCGACGCCGCCTTGGCGCAACTGGGCACGCAGCCGTTCGAGGCCAAGGCTGCACTCGCTGCGTGGAACGACGCCCTCGCGATCGCGCCGTCCCCGTTCGAGGCGGAGGGCGTGCGGATTCATCTCGCCCGCATCCACGCGCACCTTGGCGAAGTGGACGCCGCACGCGCGCTGCTGGCAAAGGTGCACGAGACACAGTACGCCGAACTCAAGGCGGGCATCCTGCGGAAACTCGAGCCGCCGCCGGCCAAGCCGTGAGTCTGCCCGAAGCCATCCAGCCGGACGGTGCCACGCACGTGCGCTATCGCGGCAGGCGGCTGATTTATTTTGGCGGGTGCGACTACTATCGACTCGCGCACCATCCCAAGCTGCTGAGGGCCCACGCGCAAGCGGCCGCCCTCGACGGGCTCGGCACTGGCGCGTCGCGGATGACCACCGGCAACCACCCGGCGCACGACAACCTCGAAACGTCGCTGGTGAAGTTTTTCGGCACCGAAACCGCCACTGTTGTCGGCGACGGCTACCTCGCCAACATCGCGCTTGGCCAGGCCGCCAACGGCCGGTTTGACACAGCGTTCATTGACGAGAAGGCGCACATGAGCCTACGCGATGCCGCGCAATTTATCGGCTGCCCAGTAGTACGCTACCACCACTGCAATGCCGATGATCTCGCCAGGCGGGTGAGCCGCCGGCGAGCGGTCAAGCGGGTATTGCTGATGACCGACGGCGTCTTTGGCGCGACCGGCCGCGGCGCGCCGGTGGGCGACTTGGCCAAGCGGCTCGCGCGCTCGGCCACGCTGTGGATCGACGACGCCCACGGCGCGGGCGTGCTGGGCGAGCGGCTGCGCGGCACCGCCGAGCAGTGCGGCTTGGGCGGCCGGCGCGTGATTCAGTCGATCACGTTCAGCAAAGCGCTCGGGAGTTTTGGCGGTGCGATCTTGGGGCCGCGCTGGCTACGTGCGGCACTGCTCGACGGCAACAACGTTGTTGCCGGTAGCAGTTCGTTGCCAGCCGGCTTGGCCAAGGCCACGCTGGCGTCGCTTGAGTTGCTGCGCACCCGCCCCGCCTTGGCCAAGCGGCTGCGCCGCAACACCGCGTTTGTGAAGTCCAAGTTGCTCGCCGCCGGGCTGCCAATCGGTGACCCGGCATTCCCGGTGTTCAGCCTCGATTGTCCCCGGAAAAAAGCCGCCATGGCGCTGCGCCACCGGCTATTGGCCAACGGCATTTATCCCTCGTGCATTCGCTACCCGACGCGGAGCGAAGGGGCTTTTTATCGCTTCGCCATTTCCAGTGAACACACCCGCGAGCAGCTAGAACAGTTAGTCGCCGCGTTGAGTGGGTGAAAAAAGCCGCCGTGGAATCCGGCGGCTTTTGAGTGGTAAATTTTGCCGGTGTTTAGCGTTCGCTGATTTGGCTTAGCTCTTCCTTGCTGACTCGGCCGTCCTTGTTGGTGTCGATGAAGCGGATGTAGCGGCGGGAGCTTTCGTCGATTTCGTCGGGCTCGATTTCGCCGTTATTGTTTTTATCCAATTTCTTGAGGCGCTCGCCCAAGCGGCCGCGCCAGTCGCCACCCAGGCGGCTGCCGCTGTTCCCACCGGGGCGGCGGTTGCGGAATTGCTCCAGTCGATCGGTAATGTTTCCACGACCGCTCCCACCACGACTGCCGAACCGGCGCTCGGCCATCAGGCGGGCCTCGTCGACTGCGTGGTCGCGGACGGCGGCGTTGAATTCGTCAAGATCCGCCTCGCTCGCGGGCACGGCACTGAAGATGACGCTACCCATCTCGTCGGTGGACTCGAGTCCCCACCGGACGCGGCGGGGCGGGTTGAATTGGTTGTGCGGATTGGCGGCCGAGTTGTCGAAGGAGACGGTGCCCTCAACGGTAGTGCCGGCAGGCAGGCGGATCGGTTCATCGTAGATGTAGCGGCCCTGCCAGTTGAAGTCCCAGTCGTCGATGTAGAACAGCGGCTTGATGGTGCTGTCCGGCAGCGTGGCGTGGGCCTTGGCGGTGTGGCCGATGTAGTGCATGTGCGCGCCGACACCGATTAGGTCAATGTCCACCGGTGTGGTGAATTTACTTTTGAGCTCGTAGTTGCTCTCGCCGGCTGGGATGTCGAGCCCGGAGATGCTGCCGAAGACGGGTGGCACCTGAAACCCGATGAGGGTGCGATCCGGTTTTTTGTCGGTAAAGTAAAGGCCGATGGTGGTTTGTTCCTCCTCCTCCTTGCCGGTGGGATGAAAGTGGGAGTTGAGTACGATATCGGCCCCGGCGGGGAGTTTGCGGGCCAAGCCCAATGGGAGTATGCGCGGCGTGCCACCGACGGCCCAGCCACCCAGCCCGCCAAGGCTGCCGGAGAAAACGTCGTTACTGCCGCCACGGCGCGAGCCGCGCGAGCTGCGGCCGATGCCGCGCATGCCGCTGAAGCCGGGCGTCCCCTTTGCGCCGTCGGCCTTGCGGGCTTCGCCGCTTTGGTCGATGCGGATGATGACGTGGTGCAGCACAGCGCGGGCCGAGGGGCGCACCTCGAAGCCGGCGACCCACTTGTCCTCTTTTAGATCCATTGGTATACAAAAGCTGCGGTAAATGTCGGAGCCGTCGGCACGCATGGTGTAGGCCTTGGGCATTTTCACGATGAGATCCGGCTTGCCGAGCAGCCAGTCGCTGGCGAACTTGGGTGGCTCGGGGAGCTTGTCGGCCGGCCCTTCGGCCATGCCGGTCTTGTGCCAGTTCTTGAGTGTGGCGAGTTCGTCGGCAGTCAGGCGGCGTTCGTCGACGAATTTGCCGTGGCCCTCAACCGGGTGCCACGGCGGCATGTAGTGATCCTCGGTGACCTTGGTGATGAGGCGCGCGCGTTTCTTCACGTCGTTGTAGGACTTGAGCGTGAACGGTGCCGCCTGACCGGTGCGATGGCATTCGGTGCAGTTGTTGTAAATGATCGGCGCGATGTCCTCGGTGAATGTCGGCTTGGCCTTGGCGTCGGCGATCGCGGTGAGTTGCAGTGCGGCAAAACCGGCCAGCGCCAACCCGGCGCGGATGAGTTTATTTGTTGTCTTTTTTGTCATTGGAAAAATCGATGTAGCAGCCGACCGCCTTGGTGGTGCGCTTGGCCAAGCGTTTGCCGGCGAGCAGTGCGTCGAGCGTTTCGCGTAGGTCGCGCCGGGTCGGCTTGGGGCGTTTTTTGCCGAAGTCGGCATAAAGGTTGTCGATGCGCCCACGATACACGAGAAGCCCTTTCCCATCGAACACCGCCGCTTCTGGCGTGACCTCCGCACCGGCGAAGCGGGTCAGATTGTGTTCGTGATCGAGGACCAGCGGTGCGGTGAGTTTGTACTCGATGGCGTGGGCCTTGGCGGCCTTGGCGTCGGTGTCGCGGTCGGGATGCACGAGGTAGAGCGAGACGCCCTTCCCCGAGTACTCCCTGTGGATGCGGGTGAGTTCCGGCGTGTAAACGTTGGACACCGGGCAGTCGCGCAGCAGGAAAAGGAACACAACCGCCTTGGTCTTGGTAGAAGCGAACGGTGCGTGGCTTTTGCCGTTGATATCGGTGAACACCAGTTTCGCCTTGGCCGGTGCGGTCAGGCCGCTTGGCCAAGCGCAAGCCAGCGCCAGCAGCGCGGCGAGCCAGATAATCTGTCGGGGGCGGTTCATCCTAAAAATATCAATCAATGATACGTGTCCGCTTGGGCAGAGGTTACATTTCGGGGAGCCGCCGGCCAAGCGTGTCAGCCGAGGAAGGCGTCGTGGACGGCGCGGGTGGCCTCCTCCGCCTTGTCGATGCCGATGACGACGGAGATCTTGAT
>JASLKI010000185.1 GCA_030747575.1 Verrucomicrobiota bacterium
ACGGCAAGCACAGAAATCGCTGAACTACTAATCAGCAAAGGTGCCGATGTGAATGCGATGAATATGTCGCCGCCGGGGCGACGTATAGGCGGAATGACTCCTTTAGATATGGCGACACTTGGCAATCGTACGGAAATCGCCGCACTCCTGAGCAAACACGGCGGCAAGACGGGTGCAGAATTGAAAGCTGAAGGGAAATGAAACACCTCCTACTCACAACAATCGCAGCCGTGGTGCTGGTGGGGTGTGGAAATCCAGAAGCAGATAAAGAGCTCTTTATAGCTGCTGATGATGGGAACATCGAACTCGTCAAAAAACGTCTAGCTCGAGGAGTGCCAGTAAACGCGAAAATAGATCCACATGGAGAGACTGCTTTGCATATTGCAGCCAACAGGAGAAACAAGGAAGTCGTCGAACTGCTTATCGCCGAAGGGGCGGATGTGAATGCGAAGACCACAGTAGGTGGTTACACTCCTTTGCATGAAGTACGTGCTAAAGAAATTGCAGCACTTCTAATTGACAATGGGGCGGATGTGAATGCGATTGATGTTAATGGCGACACCCCGTTAGATTATACCATCGAAGTAAAAAGAAATGAAGCAGCCGACTACCTCCGCAAGCACGGCGGCAAGACGGGTGAAGAATTGAAAGCCGAAGGGAAATGAAACACCTCCTACTCACAACAATCGCAGCCGTGGTGCTGGTGGGAATCAACATGTTTGTTCCTAACTTCGCCTGGGCTGTTGAGGATGGCTTGGTTTTCGATACAAAGCTTGGACACTACAAAGATCTTTCTTATGAAGCCTTGTCCGACAAGGGGTTACCTTGGAAGGAGCGCGCACAGTTGTTTGGAGGTGACACACTTCATTACGGTGGTTTAACGGATACGCAGCGCTTGGCCAAGCAGAGGGAACTCGAAGTGCTTCTGGCAACAATTAAGATGCGCGAAACGAGCAACTGGGCCGACCCGAAGTTGGCCGAGCGCGTTGAAACAGAAATTCACACTTGGCTTAATGCACAAATCCAAAACGTGCCCGAGAAGTATGCTGAAGCTAATGTTTACGCGCTTCGAACGGGTGCGGTTGGGTTCTTTCGCGCTTACGAAATTTTCGGTGATAAAAAATATCTCAAAGCTGGCTTGGATCGTGCGGATGTAATCTTAAAAGCGCAGTGGCCGAAAGGACATTGGCCGTGGGGGACAAGGCTTGGGGAAAACTTCGTGCGAATTCAGGATGGTTTCAACAACGAGCCGTTTTGGATCACGCTCTATGCCTACAAGTTGAGTGGTGACAAAAAGTATTTCGAATCTGCGAGGCGTTGCGCCGATGTTTTGCTTTCGCTGCAACGCAAGAATGGCGGTTGGCCGGACCAATGGTCGTTTAACGGTCGTTCATCAGGGCATTCTGGCGTTATGCACGGTGTGTCATTTAATGATAACGCCACGAATTCCTGCGTGCAAATGATGGTCGTCATGTATCACATGACTGGCGACAAGAAGTATATTGCCAGGTTATCTGAGTTGGGCAAATTTGTTGCCAAATCGAAAATGGGCGAAGGCATACTTGTTGGCTGGTGCGAGCAATACAATGACGACGGGAGACCGATACGGGCTCGCCAATACGAGATCGAGTTGCCTTATCCACGTGCTTTGACGCGTGGTGTTGGGCCATTGTTAGTCTGGCTTTATCTGATGGACGACAATGAGGCGCATATGGATTTGTTGAGGAGAGCCTACGCTTGGCATGAACACGTTCGCCAAGAGGAAATTAAACCGCAGGTTCTTGCGCATTGGAGGGCGATGAGTCGAAGGTGGTCGCCTTCACATCATTCGATGACGCAAAATTATTTGATGGAATATCGGCCAGGTTGGCCGGATGCTTATTTGCCGGATGGTTCGAATTGGGGGCGAGTGCTGAACTTTCGTTTGATGCCGTGGAACCGTGTCACGCTGGAGCAAAAGAAAAAATACGACCGCTTTATCGACCATGGTTGGCCGCCAGTGGAGGAGTTGGCGAGAATGGCAAATGCAAATCAGGCACCGCCGCGCGGGTACAATATGTACGTTCATTGCCATTCATCGATCGGTAATTCGTTGAGCGAAATCCGTCGCGCACTGCTTGAGCACAAACGCGGGGGACGCGAAGGGATGCTCAAGTATTATTCAAACCCAACCAAGTACACCCCGGATCAGTATTTGCAGGCGCGTGTCGATGCAGCTAGGCGTGCTCTCGATTTGAGGAATCGGCGTATGGCTTATCCATTTACGAATTCTCCAGGCTATACAGGAATGGCTACAATGAAAGATTTTAACTTTCTCGGCTCCAAAAGTCGTTGGTATGGGAAGACTGGCACAAAATGGGGTGCTGCATTTCAAAATGTTTACCCGTCTCCCAGTGTAACCTGGTATCAATGGCAATTTATTTACGACATGAAGTTGGCGCATGGAGAAATTGATCCAGAGGCGGCTGCCCGAGGTGGGCGTGGCTTTGAAACGGTCGCCAGCCAAACTCATTTGGATTCTTGGGACGTACTCGGTGAATGGGGTATGGGAGTTCTGGAAAGGGAGAATCATTTCGACGTGCCGTTGGAGAGGAACTAGTCACTTGTCGCAAGGAAGTCGTTGAACTGTTGATTGCCAAAGGTGCGGATGTGAATCCGAAACTTAATGATGGCCCACACAACGGGAAAACATCGCTTGACGCCGCTAATGAAACCAATCACCCAGAAGTCGCCGACCTCCTCCGCAAACACGGCGGCAAGACGGGTGCAGAATTGAAAGCTGAAGGGAAATGAAAATAGCGAGCATTGTCACAGTGGTTGTACTTTCCCTAATTGGAGTTTGCTCATTTAACGGAGATGAATTGTTCGGTGACGAAGACAAGAAAGACTCGAACGACAAGAAGAACTGGGGTGACGACGATGTGAAGAAGGCGGGCTTCCCGAAGACCGCCTTCGAGTACGCCAAGATGTGCGAGTCCGAACTGGGTGTCCCTCCAAGGGTCAACCTAGACAAATCCGTAGAAATACCTGTCTATGTCAATGGTGTTCAAACCTATGGAGAATTTTTTTCCTGCGACAATCCGGTTTTGATTGGAAAGGGCACGGTATCAGGATCGACGCTACAGAGATACGAAGGCAGGACTGTGGATGGCAAACCTCTGCCGGATGTCATTTGGGTTGCCTTTGGTCGCAACAGCAGTTCCAGTCACAAGCATGTTGTCGGATCGGTTCAAATGATCGGCTACAACAAGAAGACGGGCGCAACAGCTTTCTTTGAAAGCGGTGACCGCATCGGTCCATGGGTGACACTTGACAAAGACACTCTCCGGATGCGAGGAGAAATGCCATGGATCAGCAACCCCGAAGAGTTTAACCGAGCCTTCGTCACACCTCCCGCTCAATGTGTGCAATGCCATCAGAGCGATCCGTTCATAACGAACTCATTTATCAACGCAGCCAAGATCCCCGGCACCAACAAAACTGTTGTGCCTAAATTAGACGAAGACTCACCATATTACGTTATCGGTGGTGAAAATTGGGATATGAGAACAATCCATATAGAGGACAATGCTTGCTTCGATTGTCACCGGGTAGGCATGAAAACAATTGAATTGTTCATGAACGCCGGTTGGGAACCAAACAAACACATGCCGCCGCGCAAACCGGGTAGTTTGGCCGGTGACTTCCGTGAATTGTTAGATGCATGGAAAAAAGGCCCCGAAAATGTCGAGGGTGCCGAGTGGATCATTCCTCCGGCGAGGGGCAAGGACCGTCAGGTTGTGGGAGATGACTACCCTTACAAAGCGGCGTTTAATCGGACGGGGACAAAAGATGAGAAGGCGGGTCCGAAAGCCGCGAATCTGAAAGATCGAAATGAAGAAGTAGAACGGCTGCTAAAGCAACTTCGCGACCCCTCCGTTAGGAGAGCCTTTGAGGACTGGATCGAGGAGAATGGTGTCACAGAAGATGCGCTGGAAAAGCTCCGCTCCGTGGCTGAGGGTGACGATACCGACGATGGCAAATCGTATGATAAAAATCCCAAGGATGATTACGGAAAAGCTGAAGGGAAATGAAACACCTCCTACTCACAACAATCGCAGCCGTGGTGCTGGTGGGGTGTGGAAATCCAGAAGCGGAAAAAGAGTGAAACAAACGAAAATACCACTGACATTCCTTATTCTTGCCTTGGTCGGCGCAGCCTTGCCTGTGTTCGCGGAGTCTCGCCCAAATGTTCTTTTCATTGCGGTCGACGATTTAAACGACTGGGTTGGACATCTCGGTGGACATCCTCAGGCCAGAACGCCAAATATCGACCGACTTGCGCGAATGGGGGTCTCCTTTACCAAGGCTTACTGTTCGGCCCCGTTGTGCAACCCATCACGGGTGAGCCTGCTGACCGGCATTGAGCCATCGAAATCCGGCGTCTACGGGAACGGCGAACGGTTCCGGCAGAAACTGCCCAAGGCGCTCACGCTCATGCAGTATTTTCGGATACACGGATATACCGCAAAGGGCGGCGGCAAGATATTCCACGGCGCTAACCGACCGGGGGATCTGCCCTCTTGGGATTTCTATTTCAAGGCTTCCCTAATCAAGTCTAAATATAGGCAGCCGGCCAATCTGCCCACTTCGGCTTGGGCTCCTTGGGGTCCGCTGGATAATGAAGAGAGCGACATGCTGGACGCCAAGGTCGTAAACTGGGCGATTTCAGAACTCGAGAAAACCCACGACAAACCCTTTTTCTTGGCCTGCGGCTTTACCAAGCCGCATTTGCCTTGGCATGTCCCACGCAAATACTTCGATTTGCATCCTCTGGACAAGATCGTCCTTCCCAAAACGCTAAACAACGACCGCGACGACTTGCCAGCGTTTGGAAAAAAGCTAGCGCGGGAGGTGCACGATGTATCCGGGCCACGAAACTTCGCCAAGCACGGCGAAGACCACGACATGGTTTTGAAATACAACCAGTGGTATCGAGCCGTGCAAAGTTATCTAGCGACGATCAGTTTTGTGGATGCCCATGTGGGTCGACTATTAAAAACATTGCAGAACAGCGAATACGCCGACAACACAATCGTCGTTCTCTGGGGCGACCACGGTTGGCATTTGGGTGAAAAGCAGCACTGGCGCAAACACGCCCTTTGGGAGACAACGACACGGACAACATTGATTATCTCTGTACCCGGGCAGTTCCAGAAAAACCGGCTTTCTCGACGCCCTGTCAGTTTAATAGACCTCTATCCAACGCTTGTGAAATTGTGCAGTTTGCCTGCTCGTAATGGGTTGGATGGACAAAGCATCGTGCCGTTGTTACAGAATCCCAAAAGGAAGTGGGATCGTCCCGTGCTGATCACCTACGGTCAGGGCAACCACGCCGTGAGAACCGAGCGTTGGCGTTACATCCGATACCATGACGGAGGTGAAGAACTCTACGATCACGACTCCGATCCGCAGGAATGGACAAACCTTGCAAATTTATCCCGTCACTC
>JASLKI010000186.1 GCA_030747575.1 Verrucomicrobiota bacterium
CGTCCCGGCTACCTCGATCTGCTGCACCGCTACACCGAGGCGCTGCGCTCGCGCAACGCGCTGCTCAAGCGCGATTCACCCGATCTGGTGCTGCTCGACAGCTTTACCTGCGAGCTTGTCGCCACCGGCGAGAAACTCATCGTCGCCCGACGTCAACTCGTCAAAAAACTCTCGCCACTCATCCGCTTGGGCTACCGGAAAATCGCCGCCAAGCCGGAGGACGCCCGCATCGACTACGCGCCAAGCGTGCGAGAGGATTTTGCGGTGGACCTGGCCAAGTCGAGA
This sequence comes from Verrucomicrobiota bacterium, assembly GCA_030747575.1. Classification (GTDB taxonomy): domain Bacteria; phylum Verrucomicrobiota; class Verrucomicrobiia; order Limisphaerales; family UBA1096; genus UBA1096. The sequence goes on from JASLKI010000186.1 coordinate 286, forward strand.
AGCCGCGAGCAGCGATACCGAACGACACTCATCGGGCCGCACCGGGACGAACTCAAGCTGACGCTCGACGGTCAGCCGGCGGCGCAGTACGCCAGCGAGGGGCAAAAACGCACCTTCGCCATCGCGCTGAAAATGGCGCAGGCCGACTACCTCAGCGGCATCCACGGCTCGCCACCGATCCTGCTGATAGATGACGTGATGGGCGAACTCGACGCCGGACGGCGGGCCGGCTTGTTGCCATTGATCAGCCGCGTTGGCCAAGCGCTTGGCCAAGTGTTCATGACATGCACCGAGGAAAACTGGCCCGGCGAACTCACCGGAAACCTCCACCGCTGGCAGGTCGACCAGGGAGCAGTGAGCAGAAAGCAGTGAGAGAGGGGGGCTGACGCCACGGGCTATTGCCCGTTGCCCCTTCAGGGCTTGGCGAAGAGGCGGCCGAAGAGTTTGTTGAGCAGCACCTTCCACGTGACCTTGGCGGCGATGCGGTCAAAGAGCGGGCGCAGGTCGCTGAGTTTTTCCACGTCCTGCACGGTGTAGCCCTCGATGTTGATGTTGACGTCGCGGGATTTCCCGGCGTCGGCGAGGTTGGTGAATTTCAGCCGCTCCCACGAGAAGTTCAGGTTGCCGATGGTGAAGTAGAGCGGCGACTCATCGAGCGCGAGCTGGGCCGACGACTTGGCCAAGGCGTCCGGCACGGAGATGAGGTTGCGCGATCCTCCCTTGGTTTCCACGAGGTTGAACTCGGTGATACCGATGCGCACCTGCCGGAAGTGCGGCTTGAGTTTGCGGCGCACGTTCATCAATTCCGAGAAGTCGCAGTCGATAAACAGGTCGTCGATCTTGAGCATCGGTGCGCCACCGTACTCGGGCAGATTATAAATGGTGACATTGGAGGCAGAGACGGTGGAGTTGAGAGGGAAACCGATCTCGAGTTGGCCGATTTTGGCGTCCATCCCCTGCTCGCGGAACTCGCTGACAATCCACCACTTGGCCAAGGCATCCTTCGTTAGGAACAGCCCGATTGCCAAAACGATTAGCAAGATGAGCAGGCGATACGCCCAGCGGAACAAAAACCGCATCACACGGATTTACCAAAAACCGGACCGTGTGACAACGCGAAACACGGCTCAAGCACGTCGTGCTTGGCCAAGCTCGACGTGCTTGAGCACCTCGCGGTGGTTCAGCTTGCCGGTGCCAAGCTTGGGCAGCTCGTCTATCACCTGCAGGTCGCGCGGCACGCAGAGGTTGGTCATCCCCGCCGTGGCGATGGCCCCGCGCACCTCGGCCAGTGACAACCCCGGCTCGTTAGTCACGGCGACAAGTTTCTCCCCTTTCTCCGTGTCGGGCAGCGCCACTACCGCCACTTCGCATTCCTCGCCATGCTGCGGGAACGCGCCAGCCAATGCGTCCTCCACCGCCGTGAGGCTGACCATCTCGCCGCTCACCTTGGCAAAGCGCTTGGCCCGGCCCCGGACCCAGAAGTAGCCGTCGGCATCGACGTGGATGATGTCGCCGGTATCGTACCAGCCGCCGAGCGCCTGGAACGCCGCGTTGGCGTCAGCGTTGAGGTAGCCCTTCATGATGTTCGGGCCGCGGACGAACAGGCGACCGGCATCCGTCACGCCGTCAATCGGCTCAAGCTTCCACTCAATGCCAGGCAACAGCCGTCCCACGGAGCCGAAACGATTGTCGGCCTTGGTATTGGCGCAGATCGCAGGGGCGCACTCGGTCACCCCATACGCCTCGTTGATGCGTACGCCGAACTTGCGCGCCCATGTGTCGGCCGTGGCCTGCTGCACTTTTTCCGCGCCAGCGAGCAGGTAGCGCACATTGCGGAAGTCGTACGGATGCGCCTTGCGCGCGTAGCCGTTTAGGAATGTGTTGGTGCTGAGAAACAACGTCGCGTTGGAATTGTACACGGCGGTCGGGATCTGCCGGTACTGCAACGGCGACGGAAACACGGTGGTGCGAATCCCCCGGCACAACGGCAGCAGCGTGCCCACCACCAGACCGAAGCTGTGAAACATGGGCAGGCAGTTGAAGAGACTGTCGGTATCCATCACGTCCACGGCCGAGAACAACTGCCGCAAGTTGGCGAGGATGTTGCGGTGCGTCAACTCGACCCCCTTGGGCACTCCTTCCGAGCCGCTGGTGAACAGGATGACCGCCGTCTGGCCGGTCGGGATGCCGAACTGCGACCGGCCAAGCGCGAGCCGGTGCCTGAGGAGCACGCCCAGCTTGGCCAATCCGGAGATGCGTTTCCGGATGTCCTCGAGGTAAATGAACTCGATGCCGGCCGCCTCCATCGGTGCCACATCCAGCTTGGCCTTGGACAGGAACACTCGGGAGGTAATGACCTGCCTCAGCCCGGCCAACTCCGAGCAGGTGAGCATCAGCGGCACGCCGCTGGAGTAGTTGAGTACAGCCGGGATTTTTCCGATGTACCACAAAGCAAGCAGCGAAATCACCGTGCCGTTCACGTTGGGCAGTAGCATGCCGACCCGCACCTGTTTGTCATCGAGCAACCGCCGAAACTGTCCGCTCAGCACCTCCGCGCCGACCATCACCATCCGGTGACTCAGCGTCTGGCCGGTGACGTCCTCCAGCACCACCGTGCCGGGACGCTGCCGCGCCGTCGAGGCGATCTGGGTCAGTACGTCGCCGTGGCCGTGGTCCATCTCCACTTGAAACTGATGCTCGATCATCCGCTCGCGAAGCCACTGCGTCAGCGCCTCACGCACATCACTCATGCCGCTGAATTGCTCGATCGGCGGCTGCAACAGATCGCCGAAGTGAACGCTCAACCTGGGGAACCACTGCTTCCAGCCCGGCTGCCGCGACCACGGCAGGCGGTGCGCGTTGCGCAAGTGGCAGGTGATCACCTTGGCCCCGGTTTTGTGCAGAAGGAAACCGGTGCCCTCGAAGAGCTTCATCAGGCAGCCGGTCTCCGAGATGCGGCCCTCGGCAAACAAAATCAGCCGGCCGCCGCCCTGCAGAAAATTGGCCATCTCCTTCACGGCGAACGGCGAGGCGTGATCCACCGGGAAGGTGTAGCGGTTGACCATCATGAACCGAAACATCCAGTGGCTGTCCGCCCTCGAGGCCGAGGTGACGAAGCGCCAGTCCTCCCTCACGCACAGGCCGACCAGCCACCAATCGAACCACGACACGTGGTTGGGGATCAGCAGCACCGGCCCCGGCGTGTCCAGCACGCCGCCACCGTGAATACGAAGGCGAAACAGGACACGGGCCAGCAGTCGGCTGATGAAGCGGATAAAAAACATCGGCTCGGGGTCGAAAAAACTCCGCCGGTTGTAGCGGGATCAGCGCCAAACAAAAGCCAAAACCTCAGCCACAGCCTCTCACCCCAGCGCCGAGAGCATCCGCTCGCGATCCAGCGGCTGGATCTCCTTCACGATCCAGTCGCGCATCGACTGGCCAAGCGCGGTGTCCTGCGGATGCGAAACAAACGCAAGCTCGACACCAAGCGCCCTGGCCAGGCGCCGCGCCATCACCGGCCACACCACTCCTATGTCTCCCGTGACAGCCAAGCTCCCCTCCAGTCGCGCGAACCCGGACATCTCCATCCGGAACGGCACCTCGAACTGCTTGGTCTTGGGTCGGCCAAGGTTAATCGCCGCCTGCACCCTCTTGTCATCCCGCTCGGCCTGCCAGACTTTTTCCAGCGCCGGGTCGAGGTCGATCCGGACGATCGACCTGCCCTCGAGCGACCACGTTGGCTGTCCCTCCCACGCAGCCCATATCCCGTGGCCGGTGTGCGTCTCGAACGGTCCGTCGTGAATCTCCTGCGTCAGCGCCACCGCCGACTCGATGATCACGTCGGCCTCACCGAGCATCCCAGCCAAACGCGTTGAGCGTTCGCTGACTGAAAGACTGTCGCCGATAGCCAAGCCGACCGCGCCGCCGCCAACGAGTTGCGGAATCGTCACCAACACCGGCACCCCCGCGCGCGCGCCCGCTCCGAGCATCGTCCGCTCGTCCGCACCCAAACCAGCCACCTTCTCAAAACTCTCGCCGCGTTCCTTGGCCAAGCGAAGCACCACCTGGGCCAAGCGCTCGATGTGCAGCCCCATCGGGTAGCCGAGGTTTCCCGCAGCCTTGATGACCGACCTACCCTGCGCTTGGCCAAGCCGCTCGATGAGTCCCTCATCCAGCGCCAATTCCTCCCCGAGCCTCGCCAACGCCGGCCCGGTCATCTCCGTCAACTCGAACGCGCCGCCGTGCGGCAACAGCGACTCGGCCACGCCAGCCTCTCGCCCATCTACGCGCTTGACGCAATCCAACACGCCGGCCATTTCGTGCGCGACAACGGCCGAGCTGGTGGTGACACCGTCCACGATCCCGACGCGTATCAACTCGGCCACCAGCGTGGTCACGCCCTCGTGAATATTCGGGCCGCTGCCGGTGACGACGACGACTTTACCGCCGCGCTGCTTCGCCTCGACGATGCGCCCGACGGCGGACTCGATCCGCTGCAGGGCAACCGGCGGAAGGCTCTTTTCGAGTTGCTCAACAGCACCCCAATCGGGAGGCAATGGCCGTACGACTTTTTTCATTTCACTTGGGCTTGCGGGCGGTCCTGGCCTTGGCCGGATACTCCCGCGCCTCGTCGTGCGGCAGGTGGTAGAAAAATCCATCCTCCGCGCCGAGCAACAAATCCGGCTTGCCGTCGCCATCCCAGTCCACAACGCACGGGCTGGTGCTGTGCGCCGCCAACTGCCGTTGGCCAAGCGGCCCCACGCGCTTGAGGACGATGTTGCCGTCGCGTGTTTCGCAGTTGCGCCACCAGTCGGCGTTGGCGGAATCGACCAACACGTCCAACCGTCCGTCGCCATCCCAATCGGCGACCGAGATTTTCCGCCGGCCACTCTTGCCAGCTAAGCCGGAATTCAATTGGATCGGTCGGTTGTCCTCGTCCACAAAGATGCGGCGTGGCGGCAGCAACTCAAGCTTACCGGCGGTCCGCCGTCGTTTGAACAACGCGAGGTAACCCTCGTGATCCAGCATCACCAAGTCGACAAGCCCTTCGCCGGTAAAGTCCACCGCCACCGGCGTCGTGCGCCATTGGGTGACAAGTTGGTTACCTCTCGGGTTCCACCAAAACCACTTGGGCTTGGGCGGCTCGCTTGGCCAAGCGACCTCGATGGGTCGGGCAGCGGCCAGGCGCGGTTGCGTGCGGCGGCCGACGTTGCGATACCACAGCACCTCGCCCCAGATCGAGTTCACCAGCACGTCGGGCAAGCCGTCGTGATCCCAGTCCGCCACGGAGAGCGTCGTGTAGCCCCACTTCGCCTCACACGGCCCCTGTATGCTGCCGTTGTCGCCGGCTTGAATACGGATGACTTTGCCATTGGCCTTAAGCCGTCGGCCTGCCGCCCAGCGTGGATTGGCCCCACCGCCGAGATTCTCAAATAAACCAATGTAACCAGCGGTGTTGCCGCTCACGATGTCTTCGTCGCCGTCACCGTCCCAATCAACCGCCACTGGCGTAGAAAGCGCGCCGAACTTCACGCCCGCCGCCTCTTGCCGGAAAAATCTCGGCGCGGCAAAAAGCGGCGCGCCATCGACCACACGTCCGGTGTGCTCGACGAATGCCACACGTCCGTCCTCCTGCCCAATGATCAAATCCACGTCGCCGTCGCCGTCCCAGTCAACCGCGGTAGGCACAATCATTTGCAGATCCATTTTCAGCTCGCCGCCGTTGACCTGCCGGACTCGTTGACCGGCGAGATAGCGGGGCTGCGCCCGCGAGCCGGCATTTTTAAAATAAGTCAGCCCATCGAGAAACTCGCCGCAGACAAGATCCAAGTCGCCATCACCGTCGTAGTCTGCGAAATTCGGCGTGGGCCACCCGTAAACATCCACCGCCGCGCCGCCTGCCTCGACGAACTGCTTGGGCGCATAAACCGGCCTCGCGCTAGAGCCGGTGTTGCGCATCCAGTAAACGTGGCCGTGCAACGGGCCGTTGATCCACTCGCCTCTGGCGTTGTAGGCGTTGTCCCAGCCGTACTCAGTCCAGTCGCCCACGCCGATGACGAGATCGAGCAAGGCGTCGCCGTCATAGTCAACAAGCCGCCAGACATTGTTACGAACATTATTCGGGTGAATGTTGCCCTTCGAAAAAAGCGACACCGACTCGGCAAATCCTCTTTTGCGAAAGCCCACGAACTCGCGGCTAGGAATTAGCACGCGATCCGTGCCCCCAACTCGGGAGACGCTGATGTTGCGGTATCCCCTGCCCAGCCGAACGCCCGGCTTGAACACCGGCATCACGCCGCCGCCGGGATTTTCAAAAAAATAAATACCATTGGATGGCCGATCCGGGCAGGACACCAGTAAGTCGAGATCACCGTCGCCGTCGTAATCCATCGGCATGGGCCAGGCCCAAAGCCCGACCGCCAAGTCCACGGCCAAACCGGGATTGCCGTAACGAAGTTGCTGCAGACCGGTTGGAGCCGCGCCGCCGCCTGTCACGCCTCCAGTAAACACCACAGCCAGCAGCGCGCGGCGGAATTGGTTCGTGCTGAAAAAAAACATGGGGGAAGTCTGCTCCCAAAATAGACTGCGCCGATTCTACCGGAATCGCTTCCAAACGGAAGCCAAACGAGAGCCAAAACCCACGCTTGGCTAGGCTTAGTGCCCGGCTATCCAAAGGAAGAACACTCGCAAAACAAGACTATCCACTCCGGCGACACGTAGGATTCATCAGGAACAGCCAAAGCCTTGTTGGCAACGAGGTCCAAACTGAAAAACTGCCACACGCCACTGGCGCAAAAGAAGATCAACTTCAGTGCAAACAGGCAGCCTAGGTAAGATACAATGCCCGAACCATTTTATGGCATAAATAGCCGACGACCGCCCGACGGTTGTTAAACCAATGCCGATTAGCCAAGTGCCTGGCCTATGCGAAAAGCTTCGTAACAGCCCTGGCCTTGACCAATTCGCGCGGCTGGTTGAGGTGATTGTACACGATCGTCTCGGGATCAATCCCGAAGGCGTGATAAATCGTGGCCAATAATTCGCCTGGGTGCACCGGATCCTCGACTGGCGCCGAGGCGGTTCGGTCTGACTTGCCGTGTACATACCCACGCTTGATCCCGCCACCGGCGATGCAAGCAGTGTAGCAGTACGGCCAGTGGTCACGTCCGTCGGCATCATTTCCATTACCGGAAGTGCTGACACCCTTTAGAGGGCTCCGACCAAACTCGCCCACAGCGATGACCATGGTCTCGTCGAGCATCCCGCGTTGATCAAGGTCTGATATCAGGCCAGACAACCCGCCATCAAGCATCGGTGCGGATTGATCCTTCATGCGCTTGGGCAGACCGCTGTGAACATCCCACGAGTGATTGTCAGAATTGGCCACCTTGGGCCAAACGACCTCGACCACGCGCGTGCCCGCCTCCACAAGGCGGCGGGCCAGCAGGCAGCTTTGGCCGAAGGTGTTCCGGCCGTACAAGTTGCGGGTGGCCTCTGATTCCTGCGCCAGGTCGAAGGCATTTCGCGCGCGGCCGGAGGCGACGAGGTTCAGCGCGCGATCGTAATAGTCGTCCAGCTTGAGATTGGCCACGGCCTTGTCGATATCCGGCGAGGCGTCGTTGATGGCGTCACGCAGGCGGGCGCGGCGGCGCAGGCGCAACTCGAACACGTCGGGACGCATCTTCAAGTCGTCCGTCTTGATGTTGTCCATCTTGTTCATGTCCATGTCGCCCCCGTCCGGATACAGGTAGTAGGGGTCAAACGACTTGCCGAGGAATCCGGCGGTGCCGCCCTTGCCGACCACGTTGCTTTCCTGCAGCGGGCGCGGCAGCATGACAAAAGGCAGCATCGGCTCGGTTGGCGGTTTGAGACGGATGATCTGCGAGCCGAAGTTAGGGAAGTCCTTCGGGCTGGGCGGCTCAAGCTGGCCAGACGGACTGACCTTGTCGGTCGTATAGCCGGTCATCATCTGGTAAATGGCCGCCGTGTGGTTGAACAGGCCGTTGGGCGTATATCCCATCGAGCGGATCATGGTCATCTTGTCGTTGACCTTGGCCAACTTGGGCATGATCTCGGTGAAGTTGATGCCGGGAATCTTGGTTGGGATCGGCTTGAAAATAGAACGTACATTTTCTGGTGCATCCGGTTTTGGATCCCACAAATCAAGGTGGCTCGGGCCGCCCTGCAAATAGCAGAGGATGACGTGCTTGGCCTTGCCCCAGCCAGGGCCTCCCACGTGTCCGGCCTGAGCCGCCCGGGCCTGCAGCTTGAACATGTTGGCCAGGCCGAGGCCCAGCATGCTCGAGCCGCCAATACGCAACAGGTCGCGGCGTGAAACCGTCAAGTGCGGATCGCACAAGTCCTTTCCGAGTGCTCCAGGTATCGTAATCATGTTTTTTCCTTATGCTTTAACTTAAAAAATCTCCGTTCTGGGAAAACTACCACTTTTTCGCCGCGCGTCAACGGTTGAAAAGGAACGCTGGGCTGTTGATCAGCGCCCAGGCTATGTCCTGTGCGGCGGTCAAGCGGATGCTTTCCTGATGTTTCCCACTCAAATCCCTAGCACGGCGCAACTCCGCCAGTGTCGGGTCGATTGTCAACGGTTTCTCCGCCTTGGCCAGCCCATCCTTGAATCCCTTGAGCTTCGGATCCACGGGCCGCGGCTTCTTTGCCTCGGCCAGTTCCTTGTTCTTGGCCGCAAGATCCTTGTCCACCGACTTGAAATAGTCTGTGATCCGCTTGAGTTGCTCGTCACTCCGCTTGTCCCCGGCGAGCGCTAGGATCACGCCAATGTCCGATGGATAGCCGATCTCCACTTTTTCGTCTGTGGTAACGAGCAGGCGGAACTTGCCGATCGAGTGCTTCTTGCTGTTGTAGTTCTGGTTGAGCGTGAAGATCAGCCGCGAGCCGCCCTCGACACCGAACTTCTCCTTCGGAATAAAGATCGCAGTGCGATCGGTCCCCTCTTTTGGATGTGTTGCCCAACCACTGTTGTCCACCTTGCCATCGACGGCTTTTTTGACGTCAAAGTCTTTTTGGCTGAAATCCGCCTTGGCTTCCTTGAATTCTACCTTGGTGGACTTACGCCCCTGCCCCTTGCCGGTGGAGATCGCCTTGAGGTCGAGCTCAGTGAGGACGAAGTTGCCATCGTCATTACGACCTGGGCCCTTCTTCGGCAGCTTCTCGTCAGCAAGCAACTCCAACCGCAAACCTGTGATGCCGCTCAACCCCGTATCGGCATTTACCGTGTAGACTGTCCGCTCAAGCTTACCGCTGGCGAATACCACATTGCCGTCGCGTTTCTCCAGCTTGGAGCCGTTGGTCGCCTTGAGTTCGCCCGGCTCGAGCGCCGTCCACTGAGTGCTCTCGGCGGCCGCCTTCTCCCACGTGGCCAAGCGCAGCGCCAAGCCGTCATCAAACTCCTTGAGCGCTGCCTCGGCCTTGGCGATGCGCTCCGTTTGTTTGCAGTCCGCCTCGGCCTCGCGCGGTGCGATCTCAGCTTCGTAGGCCCCGAGCTGTGTCTTGGCCAAGGCGATGGCGTCCTCGCGCGCCTTGGCTCGTTTGGCCTCGCGCGGCTCGATCTCCTTTTCAAACTTGGCCAATTGATCGAGTGCAACCTTATGCTCGGCCTTGACGTCTGCGATCGCCTGCTTGGCTGCCCCGACTTCACCTGGAGTAGCGTGACGGTTGAGCACGCGCAGGAACAAGCCGTCGATCATTTTCTCATTATCAGCCTGGGAGGCAACGAGCTTGGCGATAGCGTTCTCGCTGGAAATGATCGCATTGTCCACCGTTGGTCCGCTGACCAGCGACATGATCGAGCCAAGTTGCAGGTCAGTTGAACGCTCGCACTCACAGGCGCTCTCGCGGGCTGGGCGACCTAGATTGCCAAGGAAGCCATCTGCTAATTTAACACCAACATCTGGCAACTGCGCGGCACGGGTGCCCTCCGACACACCAGGAAACTTGATGGGAGTGCCGGTGACGCGATAAATGGAGTCAAGCAACACCTCGGCAGGAAGACGGCGTGCCTTGGCGTGCGAGTAGTTGGTCGTGTCGTCCTCATTCCACTTGTTCGACTTTACGCTCAACTGGTACGTGCGGGACTTGGTGATGATTTTCATGATGTGCCTCACATCGAAACCGCTCTCAATGAATTGCGCCGTCAGCCAGTCAAGTAGCTCAGGATTGGTCGGCGGGTTGCCGGCACGGATATCATCAATCGGCTCAATAATACCGGTGCCTGTCATATATCCCCAGAGGCGATTCACGTAGCTTTTGGCAAAATACTCGTTGTCAGGAGCCGTCAACCATGCGGCAAAGTTTTGCCGGCGGTTACCCTTTTCTGGAACTTTGTGATCCGTCGCAAAAGGAAAGACCGGAGCGGTCACTGCACCGGTACGGTCATGCTTCGTCTCACCTTCCTTACGATCATAAATGATTTCGTATAACGGCTTGGCCCCCTCGACCGCCGTGCCGCCGATGCGCTTGTCTCCGGACTTGTCATCCTTTTTCAGGCCCACTCGAGCAAAGTAGGCGGTGGTCTCATAGTACTGATCCTGTGTCCAGCGCTCGAACGGGTGGTCGTGGCACTTATTGCAGTTGAACCGTGTGCCCAAGAAAAGGTGCGTCGTGTTTTCCATGATTTCACTTGGCTCACGCAAAATCTTGAAGTAGGAGGCAGCCGGATTTTCCTTGTTCGAACCATTTGCCGTAATCACCTTGCTAACGAATTCGTCATAAGGCGTATTGTTGGCGACCTCGTTGCGGATCCATTTGCGGAACTGTGACGCCCCTTCGGTGCCGAGAAACTTGCGGTTGACCTGAAGCAGGTCAGCCCACTTATTGGTCCAATGGTCGATGTAGTCACCATTGCCCACCAATTGATCGATTAGTTCGTCACGCTTGTCCTTGGAGTCGCGCTTGTCAGCAATAAATTTGCCCGCCTCCTCTAAACTGGGTGGCAATCCGGTCAGGTCAAGGTACACCCGGCGCAGAAACTCCTCGTCCGAGGCCAGGCCGGACGAGAGTGTCTTGGTCCGCTTCAGCTTCGCGGCGACAAGTTCATCAACCATATTGTTCGCCGGTATGTCCTGCCACTCGAAGCCGGAGCGGTCGCCCATCACAGTCACGATGGTCGAGGCGTACGCGCCCTCGTAGCGGGCCAGCATTGGCGCTTCACCGCGGCGCTCGGTGCTTACCAAGCCGGTCTTGTCAGTCGTAGCGATGTCGGAATTGCCGGTCTCGATGAACGACTCGGCGGTGACATCGCGCTTCTCGCCGTTGACGTAAGTGGCAATCACACGCATCTGCTGCTGATCGCCGATCTTTTGCACGACCGAGTTTCTGGGGAATAGCTCGATGCTCGCGACTCGCGCCGAACCGATGTCGAGTTTCGCACCGTTGGAAATCCATGCCTTTAGAATCTCATAGTAATCCTCACCCATCTTCGTCAACTGGCCACCTTCATGCGGCACAGCAGCAGAGCACTTTAGAAGAAGCAGACTGTTGTCCGGGGCAGCAATGTTCACACGACGACTGGCCAGGTCGTCGGTAAAAGCACGCATGTCATAGATCGGGTCATACCCACGTAACGATAGCTTGAAGCCATTCTTCCCGTCCTTTGAACCATGGCAGGTGCCAGCGTTACAACCGAGTTTCGACAGTACTGGCATTACATCGCGCACATAGTCCGGAATAAAGTCGCCACTCACGCCGGTCACGCGAACGCTGAGCGTGCTCGTCTGGTTTTTGTGAACAATCTTGAGCTTGGCCTCACCATCCTTCACCGGTTCCACCATGCCAGTCTTGCTTACCATGATCACATCGGAATCGACCGTAAGAGAGAAGTCACGTGAGGCGTCGTAGCTCTCACCATTTGCCTTCACCGCTGTTAGCAGCATCTGAGTGTAGTCGAACTTGCCATTGAGCTGGATTTCCTGCGGTTCAACCGCCAACGCGATGACTTCCGGCAATTTTTCTACTGCCATCGGTACGGACAGAAAGGCGCGCTTTAAACCGAGTGATTGACTGTCATAAAGGCGAATTACCCCGTCGGCACCGCCAACCGCCACCGTCTCGCTGTCCGGACTGAATGCTGTCGCAAAAACCGACGTACCCAACGAGACCTTCGCCAGTAGCTTCACCCCCTTGGTATGATACTCACCTGAAAGCTTTTTGGAGTTTCCGTCCAATGGACGTTCAAACGCTTTTTTTAACTCGTCGCTCACGCTGCTGTCATAGTCAGATTGATAAAGGTGGACCGACCCGGTGCCGTTGTAGCTGCTACCGGCTATGATCTTTTTGCCTTCAGGAGCAAAATCGAGACCAAAAATACGCCCCGGCATTGGAGGGAACTTGCGTACTAGATTCGAGTTGTCGCCGATCACCCGCTTGGTCACCCGCGTCAGCCTGAAAACCTGCGGCACCCCGTCCGAACCACCCACCAACACTTCCTCCTTTTTTGGGTGAACTGTGATGGCGTGAATACCACCCTTGAGCGCGCCCGGTGTAATCGAAGTGATGTTGTCAACGAATCGCTGCGTCGCCACCTCAGTCAACTTCACCGCCATGTCGCGGCCGACCGAGACGAGGTGATCGCCCTTGTTGTTCCAAACCGTGTCGAGCACCCAATCGTCGTGGCTGTCCTTGAAGAGCACCTGCTTTCCGCTCTTCACGTCGAAAGCACGCACAGTTGAGTCCGGCAGACCGACGGACACCTTTGAGTTGTCAGGTGACCAGCTCACACCGTAAACAGTGTCATACCCAACCGGGATCGACATCGACAACTTCTTGCTCCCGACATTCCAGATTTGAATCTCCCCCGATCGTGCTGGCAGCCCCCCCGCCACGGCCAACTTTTTGCCATCACTGGAAAACTTCACCTTCTGCACACGCTCCGACAGGCCAATCAGTCGACCGGCCAAGCCGGAACCGTCAGCATGGTGCAACAGCACCTCGTGAAATCCAGCAACGGCAATCAATGTGCCGTCCGGGGAATAGTCGATCGACGAGATGACCGGCGGCAAACTGTAAACCGGTGGGTTGTCCTTATCGTAAAGTTGCTTGGCGCTCGCCGGCGTGTCATCGGTCGCACCCTCAGAAACCCATCGGGTGATCATCGCGATTTGGTCGGCAGGAAGCGCCCCCCCCTTCTGCGGCATCTCCGCCTCACCATCGATCGGCGTGATTAGCGTGACCAAATGACTCTCATCCGGTTTACCTGGGACAACCGCCTTCTCCTCGCTCTCACCGCCCTTTAGCAACTGCTCAAAAGTCGTCATCACATACTCACCTTTGGCTTTGGCTGGTTGATGACAGCCGTGACATTGACCTTGGAAAACCGGTCGAATGTCATTGTAGAAACTGACCTTCTTCGGCTTAGCCTCGTCGGCATTAGCACACACTGCTGACATGAGCAGTCCCGCCACAATTCCATTCAAAAACCTCTGTATCATCATGTTTCCCCCGCAGTTATGCAGCTAGGCTGGACGCAAATCATCGCCCACACATTCAACGGTTGACGAAACAGAACATGTTTCCAGTCATTTTTCAATTTTTTTCTAACAATAATAACGTCTAAATAAGCTTTTGGTTTGGCCTCGCCTTGGTCAAATGCTGGCAACATGATACCCCGCTGTCTGGCAAAACGGATCCTCACAACTATGTTTCTCCGAATCACTACCTTGCTGACCTTGAGCGCAGGTTCCCTGTTTGCAACTAACGACACACTCGAGTGGAAATCGCTGCCTGACCTACCCGGCGGTTTTGGCGTTGCTGGGCCATTTGCCGGGACTCATAACGACACGCTGATAATCGCAGGGGGTGCCAACTTCCCCGATGGTGTGCCATGGCGTCCGACCGCTGACGGCGGAACTTCGGCCAAAGTTTATTACGACACAATTCACGTCGTCACGAAGGACGGCGCCGATTACTCGATCGCCGAGGCCAAAGCCAAACTCCCACAGGTGCTTGGCTACGGTGTCTCGATCTCAACCACCGACGGCGTACTGTGCATCGGCGGCGAGTGGCGGAAGGACGGCGTCACCCATCGATCGGCCAAAGTATTCGCGGTTAGCCTCGCGGACGGACAGGTTGTCGTCGACGAAAATTACCCGCCGCTGCCCGATGCCACGACGGCTGCCGCCGGAGCGTTGGTCGGCAAAACGATTTACATCGCTGGCGGCGACAGCGGCGAAGGCGCGACCCAGAATTTTTGGTCACTCGACTTGGCCAAGCGCGATACGGACGACTTCAAGTGGGTCGAACTACCACCGTGGGACGGACCAGCGCGCACTCATCTCCTTGCCAGTGCTCAAAATGACGGCGGCACTGATTGCCTCTACATCTTCAGCGGCCGCATGAAGGACACCCAAGGCCGTTGGCACATGCTAAGCGACACTCACAAGTACAACCCCAAGTCAGGTAAGTGGAAAAGAGTAAACAACATACAAACCAAAGGAGACGCTCAGCCTCGTTGCGTCATGGCAGGCACCGCCGCCTCTGTCGGAACAAACAGTCTGCTGCTGTTTGGCGGGGCTAATGGAAAACGTTTTATCACACTGGAGAGTTTGTCCGCTCAAATCACAGCCGCCAAGGCCGCAGGCAACGAGCAGGTTGCAGCTGCGCTGGATGCTGAGAAACAAAAAATACAGGACGCCCACGACGGTTTCAGCCGCGATATTCTTCTCTACAACACAGTCACCGACCAATGGCAAAAATTCGCAAACTTCAAGGAAGGCTCACGCAGTGCCACGGCACCGGGAGTGACGAAACTTGTACCCATCGGCAGCCACGTCACGACTACTGCCGTGCAATGGGGCAATTCGATCATCATTCCCACCGGCGAAAGCAGCCCCGGCATTAGGACTAAGAATATTTGGAAAATAGATCTGGCCAGACAAAATGAAAACTTTGGGACTACAAACTGGATTGTAATGGTCTCCTACATGGGTGTCCTCATCGGGATCGGAATCTATTTTTCACGAAAAAACAATTCTACCGAGGATTATTTTTTAGCTGGTAGGCGAGTCGTTTGGTGGGCGGCTGGCTTAAGTATTTTTTCGACCATGCTGAGTGCCATCACTTATCTTTCCATACCCGCCAAAGCGTACGCCACAAATTGGACCTGGTTTATATTTAACATGACCATCCCGGTGATGGCGCCGGTTATTATATATTGTTTCCTCCCCTTTTATCGACGCTTGGGTATCACAAGCATCTATGAATATTTAGAGATGCGATTCAGCACGGGTTTACGAAAGCTTGGCAGCGCCAGCTTCGCCATCTTCCAACTCGCACGCATGGGCATAGTTATACTGCTTCCCGCGCTTGCGCTGTCTTCGGTTACCGGTTGGGATGTTATATACTGCATTATCACCATGGGCGTTTTGAGCACAATCTATACAGTGCTTGGCGGCATCGA
>JASLKI010000187.1 GCA_030747575.1 Verrucomicrobiota bacterium
ACGATGCCAACGGAGGGCTCGTACGCGTCGAGGCGATCGCCTACTTCTGCGAAGATGACGGGCCATGTCAAGTTTCCGGAGTGTTGTTCGAGGTGCCTATCGCGCTTGCTCAAATGCCCGGGAAACCGGTCGAGCTCAGGCACACCTTCAGCAGCCAGGCCGCCCAATTCGGCCTACCGATCGGCGAAACGCCATAATTGGTTGTTTTTGTTTGACAGTATATTATAAAAACTTTATATTCTGAGAGGAAACTGAAAACGCCAATTATAAATGAAACATAAACCAGAAGCCATCACGCCGCTGTTTTGCGCGGCTCTCCTGATTTTCGGCACTCCCGGGTCCGGCGCCCAATCTGCCGACAACACGCTGAAAGGCCCACCCGCGGCGGTGAAAAGCAGTTTCGAGGCAGTCGCCGCGCGGCTCGATCCCAACGGCCACCTTTACGCCTACCTGAGCACCGAGCAGGCGCTGGCCCGGCTGGGCGAAGGACTCGAGGGCCTGATCACGCTGGCCAAGACGGGCACAGAAGCCGGCAGCAGCCTGATGGACAACCCGTTCGTGGCGCCAATCATCGAGGGCGTGATGGGCGTCGTCGAGCCGGCCTACCGCCAGAGCGGCATCGGCGAGATCAGCGGCGTCGGCATGAGCAGCCTCGCGTTAGAGGAGGACCTCTGGCGCAGCAAGATGTTCGTGCACCATCAACCGGGCAAGGGCAGTGGCCTGATCTGGGACGCGTTCGGCGAGCAACCGCACACGCTGGAGGTACTCTCACTGGCTCCGGACAACACGGCAGCCCTGATGCACAGCGACCTGGACGTGAAACGCATCATTGACTGGGCGGACACTGTGTTCGAGGAGATGCTTGGTGGCGAATCAATCATGGCCAATGCGCCGCCGCAAGTGCAGGGCATCCTCGACTCATTCGGCAACGAGGCCGGGTTCCTGATGACGCTGGACGCGGAAAACAAGATGACCCTGCCCGGCTTCATGTTCGATCGGCAGGACGACCTCGAGTTGGACGGTGTCGCGTTTGCGCTGCTTTTGCGCGTCAACGACGACACGTTGATGGAGATGCTCGGCGAGGCAATGGGCAGCGGGTTTGGCGCTCCGGAGGGAACCAAGGTCGGTGGTGTCACCATTCACTCCATTCCCCTGCCAATCCCGCTGCCGATCAAGATGGATCTCTCGCCCTGTTACTTCCAGGTCGGCAACTACATGGTGTTGTCATCGGCAGAGAGCTTGGCCAAGCGCCTGGCCGAAGCGCACGGTGGTAAGGGACGGCTAGTGGACGACGCCGATTTCAAGGCCTTGGCCAAGGGACTGAGTCTCAAGGCGAACGGCATTTACTACGCCGATCCACAGGCCACCGAATGGGGGATGCAGATCAACGAACTGAGCATGGGCAAACTGGAGGGCGGCTTGGCCAAAGTTTACGAGATTTACAAGGAAAGCCTGAAGGAAGGAATCGGCATGGTCTCGCTCTTCAAGGTGGAAAAGGACGGGCTGCTGATCGAGGGTAATTCAACCGTCAACCCGTACGGCGGCAACATCGTGCACTCGATCGCCGGCGTGGGCGTCGCCGTGGCCTCGTCGCTCAACGACCTGCAGCAGTCCGGCCTGTTCGAGGATCTCGGCGGCTTTGACGGCCCGCCGGGCTTCGACGACGAACCCGATTTTGATTTGCCAAGAGTTACTCCACCGGATGATGATGAGTTGGATTTGGAATCTGCTATCCAAGGGTTTTACGAGGAATTTAACATTAGTGAGGAGGAGCAACTAACCAAGGAACAGATGCTTAAAATTGCCCAAGGTGAGGATGATCGCAGCAACATCCCAAAGGAATTTGACGTTTTGCATATCCACGGAACGAAACTCTCAATAAACATCTCACTATTCACGCCAGACGGCCAAAAACTACCGGGGCCTCCTGAATTTTATGGAACTCAGAAATTTGTGGATGGCAAATATTTTGTTCAAGTTACCAATGTCCCCAAAGCAGAGGGTGGATTTGATCGAAATTTAACCATTTTCGCATTAAGCCAAAATAAGACGCGTTTTGTGGTACATGATTTTTTTGACAATGAATTGAGGGGAGTGTGGGCAAGCAAATCCATGAAGGACAATAAAGTTGAATGGGAGGGTCGAATGATGATCGAGCCACCAAACGAAGAATCATTCATTCTGAGTTTCGATGTTGAATCTGATTGCTCGAGAGAGAAAGACGAACACAAAGGCGTCGCATTCAGAGATGGTGTGCCCCTTTTCAAACGAACAGGTACCGCCACGAAAAGCTAATCCTACAAACGCATAAATCCTTAACAAATAAATTTCATGAAAACAAAAAACACGATACTGACGACAATCACGGCTGGGGCGTTTGTGGCCTTGGCCGGTTGCGGCGACACACCCGGTGACGGTAACAGCAATTCCGCGCCAGCCGGCCAGTCGGCGGTAAAGAACAGTTTTGCCGAGGTGTCAGCCAAACTCGATCCAAACGGCAGCCTATACCTGTATTACAGTACCGAGGACGTCATCAAAACGGTGGAAAAATACACCGACGCCCTCATCGGATTTGCCAATGAGACCGCCGGCTCGGGGGCTGCCGGCTTCCGCCCCGGCCCGCAGGAGCAAGCGATGATCGACGCCAGCACCAAGGTGGGCAAGGCGTTCTACGACCAGCTCGGTATCAGCGAAATCAGCGGTGTTGGCATGAGCAGTTTTGAGTTCGAGAAGGGACTGCATCGTAACAAGGCGGTCATCCACCATTTTCCGGACAAGTCCACCGGCAAACTGTGGTCGTTATTCGGCTCCGAGCCGCACGAGATCGACATGCTCAAGATGCTCCCGGCCGACACGGCGCTGGCGCTCTCGCACGAATTCAACGCCAAGGCGCTGATGGAGTGGCTGCCGGAACTGGCCAAGGCCTCTGGCGACGAGGCGATCGAGGCTCAATTTGACCAGGCAATGCAGATGGCTGACATGATGATTGGCCTGCGCGACCTCGCTGGATCGTTCGGCAACCAGCTGGGCTTGTTCGTTACGCTCGACACAGAAAACACCATTCCCTTGCCACCCGAAATCGGCGGTGAAATACCGAGCCCGGGCCTGGGATTCGTCATGAAGGTGAGGGATGACAAAATCGCTGACATGGTTCTTATAGCACTTGAAGCATCCCCTATCCCGTTCGAGAAACAATCCATTGAGGAGATTGAGGCGCATGTCCTAACAGAACCGGCACCAACACCCTTCCCTCTTGCTCCTGCGCTGTTCAAGCTGGACGATTATATCGTTGCAGCCAGCAACACGGAACTGGCTGCAAAAATTATTGCAACACACAGGGGCGACGAAGCTGGGCTGACCGGTACCGACGAATTCCAGCGCCTGGCCAAGGGGCTCGATCTCAAGGGCAATCATTTCTTCTTCGCCAGCGAACTGATTGGCAAGACCGTTGCGCCGATCATTGAGGCGGCCATGGAAACGCAGTCGCTGCCGCCTGGCTTCCCGGAAATCGACTTGAAGACAGCTTACAACATGCAAATGCTTGGCTTGGTTCGGATGGAGGCGGACGGGATCATCTTTGAAAACCACTCCACCAGCGAGCTCGTCAACTCAGTGGCTATGCAGGCCGGCGTCGTGCCGGTGGCCGTCGGCGCCGGAATGCTTCTGCCCGCCCTGGCCAAGGCCAAAGCGCCGTGAGCTACTGGCTGCGCACCGACCCAGAAGTGGACGCGTGGCACCCAAACGAAGTCATGGTCGTCTGCCCCCACCACGACGGGCAATTTAACGTCCTGCTGGCAGATTCATCCGTGCAGCAGACATCGTGGTCCAGGCTTTCAACGTACTTCATGGACATCACCAAACCGATCCAACTGCAACGTCGGCCTTGGCGACAATAAGCCATCACAGCCAAGCGCAAAAAGGGC
>JASLKI010000188.1 GCA_030747575.1 Verrucomicrobiota bacterium
GATGCTCGAGTTGCTGGCAAAGAATCTCGGCAAGCTCGGCATCAAGAATGTGAAGGGCGTGCTCGGCACGATCAAAAACCCAAACCTGCCCGCGAACAGCATCGACCTCGCGCTGATGGTCGATGTGTACCACGAGTTTTCACACCCGCACGAGATGCTGCAGAACCTCTGCCACGCACTGAAGCCGGGAGGGCGGATCGCGTTCGTCGAGTATCGGATGGAGGATCCCAACGTGCCGATCAAGCTGCTGCACAAAATGTCGCAACTGCAGGTGATGAAAGAGGCGACGCCGCACCCGCTCGAGTGGGTGGAGACAATCTCCGTACTTCCCCGCCAACACGTCATAGTCTTCAAAAAAACCGGAGCAACACCGGCAGCGAAATAGACAGTTAAATAAAACGCTGACCCGTTTTCGTCACCTCCGATTGGACGAGCGTTTCCAATAACTCGAAAACCGGTTTTTGCTGACCGGGCAAAACCAAGCTGGGGGCAATCTCGGCGAGTGGGGCCAAGACGAAGGCACGTTCGTGAGCACGCGGATGCGGCAAAACCAATGTCGGCGTGGTGCATGTCTCGGTGCCGAAGGCGATCAGGTCGAGGTCGATGGCGCGTGGCGCGTTGGCCAAGCCGGAGCGCGTGCGGCCAAGCCGGGCCTCGAGCGCCAGCAATGCGTCGAGCAGCGACTCTGGCGTAGTGCCCGGCGTTGGCTGCAGGCCAAGCGCAGCGTTGAGGAACGGCTGCGAGCCGGGCGGGCAATCGACCGGCGCGGTCCGCCAAAGCGACGAGCCAAACAGCTTGGCGGACGACCATCCGGCGATTGAGTCGGCTGCCTCTCGCAATGTCCCGGCGGCGGCGCCGAGGTTGGCCCCCAGTGCCACATAGGCCATTAGCGGTTCGTCATTCACGCGCTTGGTTTTGCCGTGCCCCACCCTCCGGCGCAATCTGAATCCGACACGGGCGTTGACACTTGGCCCTGACCGCATAGCGTCTTGCGCCGTGAGTGTACGGGTAAAAATTTGCGGCATTACGGCGACCGACGATGCGCGCGCGGCGGTCGGGGCGGGCGCGGACGCGCTGGGCTTCATGTTTTATGAGCCGAGCCCGCGCTACATCACACCGAGGCGGGCGGCGGCGATCATTGCCGAACTGCCGACGCACGTGGCCAAGGTCGGCGTGTTCGTCGATGCCGACGAGGCGACGGTGCGCGCCGCCGCCACCACGGCCGGGCTGGACACTCTGCAATTCCACGGCAACGAGTCGCCGGGGTATTGTGCGCTATTCGAACTGCGGACGATCAAGGCATTCCGCCTGAAGGACAGCAAGTCGCTTGGCCAACTGCCGAATTACCAGACCGACGCGTGGCTGCTGGACAGTTATGTGAAGGGTGTGCCGGGCGGCACCGGAGAACGGTTCAACTGGGACCTGGCCGTGGAGGCCAGTCGGCTGGGCCGCCCGATCCTGCTCGCTGGCGGGTTGACGCCGGAGAACGCCGGCGAAGCGGTTGGCCAGGTTGCGCCGTTCGGGCTCGACGTGTCGAGTGGCGTCGAGGCGGCTCCCGGCCGGAAGGATGCCGGGAAGGTCGCCGCCCTCATCGCCAGCGCCAAGGGCAGCTCGGCAGGCGTTGGACTCTGGGCCCAGTGCTGAGTTTTTTCGGTGGTTCGGTAACTTTGCCGCCTCCCGGCACGTAATGCATTGCGCCTTGATTACAGGCGCAACCCATCACTGAACATGAACCTGACTTTCTTCAAGAGCGCGACCGTCGGCTTGGCTGCATTCGTGTTGGCCGCCACCGGCTTGGCTGCAGACAAAAAACTGACGCTCGGCGAACTGTTCCCGGTCAGCCGCGTGCTCGACGTGCAAATCACCGTTACCGAAAAGGACTGGGACAAGATACGCCATCAGTCGCGAAACTTCGTCTCGGCGCTGCATGAAAGCCGGAAAGTAAAGCCGATCGACGGCCCGTACGAATATGTGAATGCCGACGTGACGATTGACGGCGTGAAGTTTGAAAAGGTCGGCCTACGCAAGAAGGGATTCATCGGCTCGCAGAGCAGCAGCCGGCCGTCGCTCAAGATCAAGCTCAACCACACCGACAAGGAGCAGGCCATCGGCGGGCTGACCAACCTTACGATGAACAACAACAAGCAGGACGGCAGCATCGTCAGCCAGTACATGGGGTATGCGATTTTCAACGCCGCCGGCTCAACAGCGCCGCGCTGCGCCTTTGCCAAGGTGACGGTCAACGGCAAAAACCTCGGTATTTACTCGCATGTGGAGTCGGTGCGCAAGCCGCTGCTGGCGCGCGGGTTCGGCAACGATGCCGGCACGCTTTACGAGGGGACGGTGGTGGATTTTTACGAGGACTGGGAAGGCAGCCTCGAGCACAAACGCGGCGACGACAAACCGGGCCGCGAAAAAATCCGGCAACTAATCCAGCTGCTCGAGAGCGATAACGTGAGCGAGGAAGCCATCGGCAGACTCGTCGATCTCGATTCGTTTTACCGGTACTGGGCCATCGAAGGGCTGCTTGGTTTTTGGGACGGCTACTCCGGCAACGCGAACAACTTTTTCATTTATCTCAACCCAAAGACGGATCGGTTCCACTTCATGCCGTGGGGAGCGGACGCGCTGTTCCGCAAGCGCGGCATGCTCAACTTCAATTTCCGCGCGCCGATCTCGGTGAAGACCAAGGGCCGGGTCGCCCACTTTCTTTACCAGACCGAAAACGGCCGGGAACGCTATCGCAAGGCGCTGCACGGCTTGCTCAAGGAATATTGGGTCGAGGACAAGCTGCTCGCCGAATGCGACCGCATCGAGGCCCTGCTCAAGCCGCACTTGAGCCGTGAGCAGTACCGCTTCAGCCGGTCGCTTAATGGCACGCGCGATTTCATTGAGGCACGCCGCGGGGACTTGATGAAGGAAACCGAGGAAGACATGCCGGCGTGGCGCAAGGAACCCAAGGCGCCGCCGGTCATCGCCGCCATCGGCAAAATCAAGGCTAGGTTCTCCGCCAGGTGGATGGAGGATTCCCCGCGCGAACGCACCAACATCGGCAAGGTAGAACTCAGCCTGTCCATGGGCAACAGGGAGGTCTCGCTGAAGGATGCCGGCGTGCATGCGTCATGGACCGGAGGCTTCGGTCGCAGCAGCAAGCCGTCAGTGCGCATCGTGGCGACGCGAGTCGACAACAATAAGCAGGTGTCGTTCGATCTCGGGATGGAGGAGGACGCCTTCCATGCCGGCGACGACATTCAATCCGGCGGCGTGTTGAAAGAGGGCCGCGGCTTTTCGTTCGGACCGCTTGGCATGCAATTCATCGGCGGTAAAACCAGGCTCACCGCCGCCGGCATGCAGGAAGGTAACAAGGTTGAAGGTGAGTTCGAGGGTGAAGTAATGAAACTCGTCGGAATGGGCCTCTGACCGCCGCTTAGCCGAAAGCTGAAGGGCTACTCCGTCTTGCCGCAGCAGGCGCTACCGCGCTGGCCGCCGTGCTGGCGCAACAACCTAGTAATCTCTGTACGAACCTTTTGCTCCCCTTCGTTCTCCATGAAGCCAGGCGTGAGGGCGATGTCCAGCGCCGATCTAGAACCGGCCGTCTCGGCATTGATCCGCACGCCGTTCTTCAGTAACCACTCAACTATAGCCACCTGATTGGCCACGACCGCCAGGTGTAGCGGCGCCCAGCCGTCCTGATTCAGTTCGTTGAGATCACTGCCCTTGGCCAAGGCGGCCTTGAACGGCTCCACCCGGCCAAGCATGGCCGCCTGCCAGACGTTTGTTTCCTCCCCCTGGTCAAGCGACGATTGCGGCGCTGCCAAGTCGTTTCCGCAGCCGACCAACAACAGCACCATCAATCCGCTTGGCCATGAGCATTTCATTTCGTCTCCAATATTTTGCGGACGATTTCCTCGCCGATCGCCAACGACGCGGTCGCCGCCGGGCTGGGGGCGTTGAGCACATGCAGCGCCGCCGGTCGCTGAATCAGGCAAAAATCCTGTATCAAGTCGCCCTCCCGCGCCATCGCCTGTGCGCGCACACCCGCGCCGCCCGGCTCAATATTGGTCACGCGGATGTTCGGTACGAGCTTTTGCAGCGCCTTGCAGAAGCGCCGTTTGCTGAACGACTGCCACAACTCAAGCGCGGTCATCCTCGGGTATTTCGCGACGAAACGCCACAGGCCGGGATAAGTCACCGCATCCCACAGGTCACGCACGTTGACGTCTGTCTTGCGATAACCTTCGCGGGCAAAAGCGAGCACGGCGTTCGGGCCGGCCTCGATGCCGCCGTGAATCAACCGCGTGAAGTGCACACCCAAAAACGGGAACTGCGGATCTGGCACGGGATAAATCAAGTGGCTCACCAACCCTTCGCTCCCCTCAACCAGTTTATAGTACTCGCCACGGAACGGAACGATGCGCGTCTCGCGTTTTTCGCCGGCCATCCCGGCGACACGGTCGCAATGCAGCCCGGCGCAGTTCAAGAGGTACCTGCCGGCGAACTCACCCTTGGGCGTCGTCGCGATCCACTCGCCAGCGCGCTGCTCGAGCCGCGTGACTCGCGCGCCGGTCTGCACGTCACCGCCGTTGGCCGTGATACGTCGCTTGAGTTCGCGGCAGACCGCCGGGTAATCGACAATGCCCTCCTGCGGCACTCGCAATGCCGCGATGCCACCGACGTTCGGCTCGCGCTCGAGCATTGCCTCACGCCCAAGAAACTCTATGCCTTCAAGTCCGTTTTGTCGGCCGCGTTCCTCGAGTTTGCGCAATCGCTCCAGCTCGATGTCGTTGCACGCCACAACCAGTTTACCGCAGACCTCGTGAGCGATGTCGGCCTCGCGGCAAAACTCGACCATCTGCCGGATGCCCCGCACTGCTAGGATGGCCTTGGTCGAGCCCGGCTTGTAATAGAGGCCGCAATGCAGCACGCCGCTGTTGTGGCCACTTTGGTGCCTGCCAACTTCCGGTTCCTTTTCCAGTAGGCAAACGCGACTCCCCGGCTGCATAGTTTGCAACCGCCAAGCCGTCGCCAGGCCGACAACGCCTCCGCCGATGACAAGGTAGTCTGTTTTCATCCGTGCACCCAACCGCGATCAACGAGTATCTCCTGCCCGGTCACCGCGCAGCTCGCATCACTCGCGAGGAACAACGCCACGTCGGCGACTTCATCCGGCTGATTGAGATCCGGGATGCATTGTTCCCTGCGAATCTGCCGCTTGACCGCCGGGGTGACATGATCGCTGAGTTGCCGCTCGGTCATGATCCACCCCGGCGAAATGGTGTTCACTCGAATCCGCCGCGGCCCTAGCTCACGGGCCAGTGATCGCGTCAAACCGATCGCCGCGGCCTTGGTCGCGACATAGGCGCTCATATTCACAGGCGCGGTATAAAACGTGATCGACGAAAAGTTGACGATCGACGCCCCCTTGGCCAAGTGTGGCGACGCCTCGCGGCAGGCTATAAAATAGGCCCGAATATTGCCGGCGATGAGATCATCCCACACCTTCGCAGTGACGTCCTCAAGGGCGATGCGCGGGTCGCGCGCGGCGTTGTTAATGAGCACGTGAATGTCGCCATGCCGCTTGGCCAAATGTGCCACCCAGCGCTTGATGGCAGCCTCGCGACAGAGGTTAACCTTGGCAAATTCAGCCCGGTCGCCCAGGCGCTTGGCCAGGCGCACACCGGCCCTGTCATCCAAGTCACAGAAACAAACCACGGCTCCCTGGGCGTGAAACGCCTCGACCATCGCCTGGCCAATGCCATTAGCCCCACCGGTTATGAGCACCAGGCGACCGGCGAGCTCGTCGTACGTTGCCATCGCAAAAAAACTAAAGTGCCGGGGCGACAGAAGCCTTCATTTTGTCGAGCCCGATCCTGGCGGCCTCGAGCGCGTCCATCGCCCAGTATTCGCGATTGAACAACTCGAGTGACAGCACTGGCGTCGCGCCGACCTGCAGAAAGCCCCTCGTGATGTCGGCGATCGGCGCAATGCCGTCGCCGGGGAACACACGGTGCTGGTCACCGATCTTCTCCAGCGGCGGGTTGGCAGGATAGTCGTTCCAGTGAAAATGCTGCAACGCCTGCGGGCCGAGCATTTTCAGCCCGGCGAAATCGGAGCCACCCTTGTACGTGTGATAAACATCACCCAGAAAACAGGCACTCGGGTGGCCGGCCTCAATCGCGATGTAAATGGCCGTGCTCACGCGGCCAATGGATGGGTTGCCGCCCCACATCTCGATCTGCGGCACGACACCGATCTCGTCGCCGATTTCGAGCAGCGCGCGATACCGCTCGGCCGCTGCCATCGGGTCGACCGTGCCACGAGCACCGGCCGGCGGCGCGGCGATGCGCTTGGCGCCGAGTTGGGAGAGTAGATCCATGTCACGCCGGGCATCCTCGAATCCCTTGGCTCGCTGCGCGTCATCATCGACAATCCAACGCGCAAAGCCAATCGCACTCTCTACGGTCAGCCCGTGATTCTCGATGCGCTTGCGCAAATCCTTCAGCGAGCCGCCGTTTTTCTTGTAGTCATTGAGCTTGCCCAACCACGGCTCAATGGCGTCGTAGCCCGCCTTGCCGGCGACATCGACCTCCTCGGTGACGGATAATTCCTGCCCGCGGATCGTACTCATGTTCAGGCAGTAGCGGAACGGGTCGCCTCCTTTTTTCTGCTTGGCCTGCGCCGTTGCGCTGCCAGCCAACAGACCAGCGGTGGCAACGCCGGTCGTCTTCAATAAATCGCGTCGACTCATGGGGCTTTGGGATGTATTAGGCATGTTTGATTCGTGTGTAGTTCATCAAGTTCTCGGGCGGATTGTTGGAGTGAATCGGAGTCGCAGGCGAGTTTATTTTTTCACCAAGTGCGGCGCCTTGTCGTCGCCGTTGGTGAGTCGGTTCAGCGTGTAGCAAACCAGCGCATTCACAAGCGGCGAACCATCGGTGGCAGCGATGTTGTTCAGGTCGAGTTGATAGACGTAGCCCGGGGTCAGCTTATCCAAATAAATCATCAACGTTCTGTCGCCCCTCCGGAGTTTCAAGCCAGCAATCTGCACCTCTTCCGTTCCGAGTTGCGGTGAGCCGTAGCCCTGCCGGTACTCGTAGTAGTAGCGAGTGAACTTAAAATGATCGTGATGGCCTGCGCCCTTGGCCAAAGGCTTGGTGAATGTCAACTTGAAGCCGTTGCGAAGTAGCTTCATCGACTCGACTTCCATCGGCGTTTTTCCATTCCACTTGATTCGCTGCACACCTTGGCCGCCGACCCACGAGAGGTGTGTTTTGCCCACCCACATGCTGCCGTCTTTGCCAAAAACAAACCTGTGGTTGCCTTTACCCAAGCCTGCGCCGTCGTAAAACGGCACGCACGCGCCCTGCCATTCGCCGGCGACCTTATCCAACATCACGCGCACGATCCGCGCCCGGTTCATTTCGCCGACGAACAGTTGAGCAGCGAACGGGCCAAACTTGCCACCGGAAGAATCGGCGATCGGCTGGGTCGGGCTGTTGGCCATCAACCCATGAGGGAAAAGCACCGTTGCGCGGGTGCGTTTGACATCAAATTCGGCTGAAGCAACCTTCAGTGGGTTGCGCCCCTTCTTCCATTTATTCGTCCATGCCAAACTCGCAGGGTGTCCGTAAAATTTCCCGCGCTGCACGTGAAACAGTTTACTCGTGCCCAGCCAGTCGCCCTGATTGTCGCTCACAAATAAACGCCCATCGTGGTCGAAGCCCAGCCCGTTGGGCGAGCGGAAACCAGGCGCAAACGGCGTCATTTCGCCCTTCGGGGTGATCTTCAACACCCAGCCGCGGTACGGCGTGGCCCCGTACATTCGGCCGGACGCCCTCCCGTAGCTGCTGGCCTTGAATCCTTCGCGCGACAGTCCGTAGTGGCGAAACTCCCCCCGCAACTCCGGCCGGATGCTCGCTCCACTCGAGGCAAGATTCAGACCGACGTACAAGTTGCCGCGCGCATCCCGCGCCGGCCCAAAGGCGAACTCGTGGTAGTTGCCGGTCATGCCAAAATCGTCGCACACCGTTTTGTACTGATCCGCCTCACCGTCGCCGTCGGTGTCAGTGATGCGCGTCAACTCCGGCCGCTGCATGACGACAATTTCACGGTCGTTTATCGCCACGATGCCAAGCGGCTCCTGAAGTCCATCGGCAAATAACCTCCACGCGCCCGTGCCGGGATCGTACGTGTACACCTCGCCACGGTGAAAACAGGCAACTAAGCGCCCGTTCGGCATGAAGTCCAGCCCGCCGACCTGCGGATCGAGCCCCTTGGGCGTGGCGATATTTTCCAGCGAGTAGTAGTCGCCGATGCCCGCCGCACGCATGGAAACAGCCGCAACCAGCCCTGCAATTGTCAGTATTCGTCCTGTAACTCTCATCGTGACTTACTTGATCAACCCGATGAACACGGTAAACGCCCTGGCCTCTTCTGCAGACAACGTCAGCAGGCCATTCTCGAGTTTGCCCGCGCTGTGATCAAAAGTCACCCGGCTCGTCGGGCCGACCGGAAGCGAGACCGGCTGCGTGTTGTTCGGGATTCGAAATGAACGTTGAATCCCAATGATCGAATGAAGTGGGGTGATCAATTCATACACATCCGTGTCGTTGACGCGGAAATGGAACTCCGGCTGGCCATCGACTTTTTTATAGCCCAAAAACTCCGGCTCGGAATCACCGCCACCCACCCGGATCGTGCCGGGCATTTCTGACTCCCAATACTTCGTGCCCAAGACCCCGGCCAAGCCGTTGCCGTTGCCTCGCCACACCGGCGACGGATCGACAAACCGACCGTACCACGCGTATCGCAACCGGCACTGCCCGGCGTCCCAGCAGTAATTCTGCCCGTGTTTCAGCCCCACAGCGATCGCTGCCGGGGAAGCGTCCGGCATGAAAATGCGATACATCAGCGGACGTTTATCTCCCCAGGCGTGAAACTTTTTTTGAGCCGCTTTACCCCGCCGAGCCAGTTCAGGTACGTGTTGATCTACGGCCAATTCCGGCATCGAAACACCGACATACATCGCACCGTACATCAGGAATCCGTGCCCGGGGTACGTGCAGACGTACGGATAAATTCCCGGTTCCACCGGCGCGATGAACTGCAGCACATGCTGCTCTCCCGGCGGCAGCACCGGCATCAACCACAAAACCGCATCATGATCGGGCACCCAGTTTTTCGCCTCACCATCAACGCCCAGCGAGAGCGCGGCGGTAGCCACAGCTTGCCGCTGGCCGGGTTTTGTGAAGACGAGGTTGTGCGCCATGTCATCGCCGTTGATGAGTTTTATCCGGATCGCCTGGCCCGGTTTAGCGGCAAATCGGACGACGTCGTATCGCAACCCGGCCCGCGCGGTGATGTCCACCTCAACCCGATCGTCGTTGGGCTCTTGGCCAAGCGCCGGAGCAATCACCAGCCCAAACAGTCCAAGCTGAACAAATAGTCCGATAACGAATCGTGTTTTTAAAACAGGAACCCCCATTGATCGCGACAGAAGATAGCCAAGCACCGCCACTTGTCGATGATGTTCGCACCCGCAACTCAGTCCAAATCCACCAGCGACAGATTGCCGTCAGCCCCGAACTTCATCGGCTCCGCTTGGCTAAGCGACTCCAACGCAGGATGCGACGCCACCTTGGCGGCCAATGCGGCCGAGACCTCGAGCGTGCCCAGCGAGAGCGTGTCGCGGATACGCACCGCCCGCGCCTTAGCCGGATCGGGATCGGGCAGCGACGCCAGCATGGCGTGAATCGCCTCGGCGTCGGTCTCAAAATCCATCGGCAACTTGGCGCACTGCACGGCGCGCGAGGTGAGCACGTTGGTCCGCAGCGCGGCCGCGTCCACACCGGCGACCAACCGCTTGGTCGTCGCCTCGGCCAAGCCGATGCCAATGGCGTTGCCGTGCGTCTCCGGCGTCAGGCCGCGCACGAAAATTCGCCAGATGAACGGCTTGGTCAACGCGTCCCCCGGCATGAGATTATAGCCGTGCACGCCGCGACCGATCGTGTTGGTGTCCATGCCGGTGCCGCTGATATTTTTACCGATTTGATCGACGATCAGCAGGTCGATTTCGTCGAACGGTAGCGCAGGCATCATCGTCGCCGCCTCGACGCAAAGCTCCGGCTCTCGCCCGAGAATCGTGTCAGCCGCAAGCACCTCAACGCGCGCCGTGTCGTGCATCGCATTCTCGACAATGGCCACACCACCGAGGATTGGTGCCCGCGCAAAAACTACCTTGGCCAAGCGCATCAAAGCCGCCTCGTAGCCGAGCGTGAGCGCGGCCGCATGGTACGCCGAGGCACCGGCGTGTTTGCCTAGGCCGACGACGAGCATCTTCGTGAGCCCGCTGCCCATCGGCCCGGCAAAGTCGGTGTGCGGCTTGACTCGGTTGATCACGATGACGCCGTCCGCCGCCAACGCCTCACAGCTCCACGGCACGTCTTGTCCTCCCGCCACTTGGCCAAGCGACTCGGCCTCCATCGAGGCACGAACCGGCACGCCCATCGACGCCTCGGTGACGCCGTAGTCGGCAAGCAACCCGGCCTGCCCTTCCGGTGTCGCGCCGCCGTGGCTTCCCATCGCCGGGAGGATGAATGGCTCCGCGCCGGCGCTTTTCAGCTCGCCGATCACGGCGGCGACAACCTTGGCCAAGTTTGAAATCCCGCGACTGCCAACACCCACGGCGACACGCATGCCCGGCTTCAACTGATCGCGAATCGTCGCAAAACCATCGGCAACCGAGGCGGCGACATCGACCGGCGGTGTGGCACTGAACTGCTGCCGCACACGGAACATTTGTGGAAATTCATCGGTCATCGGCTTGGCGCATCCAACGCACCCGCTTGGCCAAGCGCGAGCTTTTTCTTGCGCCAACCGCTTGGCCAAGCGAAGCTGCGCGCCATCATTTAGCCTTGAAACATCATGAACAAGACCCACATTGATCGCAGGAATTTTCTCGCCACCGCCGCCGTTGCCGGAGCCGGCTTGGCCACCGCCGCGGCTCGGGATTGGACCGGCAAAAACCCGACGCGCTATCCCGATCCCGACCTCATTTCGCTCGACCCGCGCTTCGACAAATACAAGATCGGCAACACGCCGGTTCAACGGCTCTACACCAGCCCGAACGCCCTCTGGACCGAGGGCTGCGCCTGGAACGGTGTCGGGCGGTATCTGGTTTTCAGCGACATCCCGAACGACCTGCAACTGCGCTGGGTCGAGGACGACAACCGCGTGACCGTTTTCCGCAAACCCAGCGGCAACAGCAACGGCAACACGTTCGACTATCGGGGCCGGCAAATCTCCTGCCAGCACGGACACCGGCGCGTGGTGCGCTACGAGTACGATGGCACCGAGACCGTGCTGGCGGCCACGTTCGACGACAAACCATTCAACGCGCCGAACGATGCTGTCGTCCATCGCGGCGACGACTCGATTTGGTTCACCGACCCCGGCTACGGCAGCCTGTCCGACTACGAGGGCAACAAAGGCCCGCTCGAACTCAAGGAAGCCGTCTACCGCATCGACGCCAAGAGCGGAAAAATCACCAAGGTGACCGATGACATTCACAAGCCAAACGGCCTCTGCTTCTCGCCCGACTTGAGCCAACTCTACGTCTCCGACAGCGGCACGGGGAAAAACATCAAAGTCTGGGACGTCGATGGAGTGAAGCTGAAAAACGGAAAAGAGTTCGCCTCGATGAAAGCCTTGAAAGCCCAGGGCGGAGACAGGCTGGCAACAACCAAAGAATTGGCTCAAAAGAACACGCCAAGCCTAATGGCAGCAGGCGGTGCCGACGGCATCCGCGCCGATGTGGATGGCAACATCTGGGCAAGCGCGGGCTGGGTAGGAGCCGGCTACGACGGCGTTCACACCTTCGCCTCGAACGGCGATCGCATCGGGCAAATCCGGCTGCCGGAGATTTGCTCAAACGTCTGCTTCGGCGGCCGCAAACGCAACCGGCTGTTCATGACCGCCAGCCAAAGCCTCTACGCCGTCTACACCAACGCCACCGGCGCCCACATCACCTGAGCAACGGTTGGCCAAGGCGCTCCAAGTCACGCGGCAGGGTCTTGGAGTGCTGCGCTGTGCTCAGCTTTGGAACGCTCTCTAAAGCGGCGGGGACAGCCCGCACTCCACGACACTGCCGCGATTTAGTGAAACCCCTCTGCGTCCTCTGCGTTTAATTGAACCCCCTCCCGCTTGGCCAAGCGGAGGAAAATCGCCTTGAAATCACTTTTCGCTTTTCACCAGGGAATTCGGCCCCATGATTCGCGCGCTTATGGAAGAGTCTCTGGTTCTTTTGAAACCTGATTGTTTGGAGGGCCGCAAGTGCGGCGAGGTGTTGAAGCGCTTTGAGGAAGCCGGCTTCGCTGTGTTCGGCGTGAAGATGATGCGCCTGTCGGACGAAATCCTGCGCGAGCATTACGCGCACCTGACTGAGTTGCCGTTTTTTCCTGAGATTCAGGGCTTTATGCAGTCGTCGCCGGTGGTGGCGATCGCGCTTCGCGGCGAGAACGCGATCGTCCGCATCCGCGAGATGGTCGGCCCGACCGACTCGACTGTTGCCGAAAAAGGCACCCTGCGCGGCGACTTCGGCCAGGACAAAATGCGCAACGTCGTCCACGCCTCCGACTCAGTCGAAAACGGCCAAGCGGAACTCAAACGATTCTTCGCCGACGGAGAGTTGTTCGGCTAACCCGCTTGGCCGAGCGCGAAACTGCCGCGACCTTGCCGGGGACGGGGTTGCTGTGGCTAAATCGGCGCATGGAGTTGGACGAACGACTGCACGGCATCCGCGAACGGATCAACGACGCCTGCGAGCTCGCCGGGCGCGACCCGGCGGAGGTCATGCTGCTGCCGGTCTCAAAAAACCACAGCGCCGACGCGGTGCGGGAGTTGACGTATCACGGCTGCCGCGTCTTCGGCGAAAGCAAAATCCAGGAGGCCAAGCTGAAAATCTCCGCCTGCCCCGGCAATCTCGAGTGGCAGCTCATCGGTCATTTGCAGTCCAACAAATGCCGCGACGCGGTGCGGTTGTTCCGTATGATTCAGAGCGTCGACCGCATGTCGATCGCCGAGGAAATCAACCGGCACGCCCATAACGCTGCCAAGGACATGCCGGTGTTGCTCGAGGTCAACGTCGCCGGCGAGGGCGCGAAGTACGGTTTCAAGCCGGCAGAGTTGCTCGACGTCCTCGAGCCAATCAACGACCTGCCACGGCTGGAGATTCACGGCCTGATGACCCTCGCCCCGTGGGTGCCCGAGCCGGAAAAAGTGCGACCCATCTTCCAGCAACTGCGCGAACTGAAGGAGGCGTGCGAACAAAAACTCGGCGCGCCGTTGCAACACCTAAGCATGGGCATGAGCGGCGACTTCGAGGTGGCAATCGAGGAAGGAGCAACACTCGTCCGGATCGGCACCGCCCTATTCGGTCCCCGCCCCCGCCCGACGAAGCCGAAGCCCAGAGAGTAGCCGTCGCCTCGACAACGGCGCTTGGCTCGCCTAGTTTTTCCCCGATGTCGCTGGAGACTTCGCCGATGACCATTGCCGATCGCACGTTCGCCTCGCGCCTGTTCCTGGGCACGGGCAAGTTCGCCTC
>JASLKI010000189.1 GCA_030747575.1 Verrucomicrobiota bacterium
TGTCGGTGACGTCCTCGACGACCCCTGGCACGGTGGTGAACTCGTGATCCGCCCCCTCTATCTTCACAGAGGTGATGGCCGCTCCCTCGAGCGAGGACAAAAGCACCCGCCGGAGGCAGTTCCCTATAGTGTGGCCGTAGCCGGTTTCAAACGGCTCCGCCTCGTACTTGGAGAAGGTGCTGGTCGAATCGTCCGACTTTTTCAGCTTGTTTGGTTTCTCGAAATGACCCAGTCTTATTGGCATATGTTTTTTATTTTTAGAGCAATTTTAAACTGGCCCCGTCACGATTATTCCCGCTAATGCGGGGCCCATATAATTGCTTATCCAGCCTCCCAAGAGGCCGGAAGTTTAGCGGGAATAAAATTCTACAATGGTTTGTTCATCCGCGATGGGCTGTATCTCATCGCGTGTGGGCAACCGCAGCATGGTGCCCTTGAATGTGTCCTTCTCCAGTTGCAGCCACTCGGGCACCACCCGGCTCGTGGAGTACTCCAGGTTGCGCGTTGCCAACTGCCGTGAGCCACTCGTGTCCTTCACCTCGATCACATCGTTGATCTTGGCCGTGTAGGAGGGAATGGTCATCTTGCCGCCGTTCACCATCACGTGACCGTGGGAAACCATTTGCCGCGCCTGGGCACGGGTGGCTCCGAAGCCAAGGCGGTAAATGACGTTGTCCAGGCGGGACTCAAGCAGTTGAAGCATGATCTCACCCGTAACACCCCGGTGCCGGTGGGCCTTGTCGTAGATGGAGCGGAACTGCTTCTCCATCAACCCGTAGTAGAAGCGGAGCTTCTGCTTCTCCATCAATGCCAACGCATAGTCGGTGTACTTGCGTCGCGCACGGGGCCCGTGGGTGCCCGGCGGATAATTCTTGCGCTCGAGGTACTTCGACGGCCCAAAAATGGGAACGCCGAATCGCCTGCTGATCTTTACGCGTGGACCTGTGTAACGTGCCATGCCTTAAATTCTTGGTTAAACTCTGCGCCGCTTCTTCGGGCGGCATCCATTGTGCGGTATCGGGGTGACGTCCCGGATAGACGTGATCTCCAATCCAACCGCCTGCAAAGCGCGGATGGCGGATTCACGACCCGAGCCGGGCCCCTTCACTCGAACCTCGATCTCTTTAAGTCCGTGAGCCATGGCCCGGCGAGCGGCATCCTGCGCGACTTTTTGAGCAGCATAGGAGGTGCTCTTTCGAGAGCCCCGGAAGCCGTTTTTGCCGGCTGTGGACCAGGCAATCAGGTTGCCCTGCTTGTCGGTGAGTGAGACGTGTGTGTTGTTGAAAGTGGCCAGAATGGTGGCGATGCCCGAGTGAACGTTTTTCGACTTTTTAGCCTTGACGACCTTCTGCGGAGACGGGTCATCACTGGTCAACAGTTCCTGGGCAGAAGGCGCAGCCACACTGGTATCCTCTTCCTGTTCAGAATCTGAATCATCCTTTTTGACCTTAGCCTTGGTTTTTTTCTCAGCCTTGGCTTCGTCTTTCGCCTCTGGTTTAGCTTCGTCCTGGTCTTCCGGATTGGCCTTGGCCTCTGGTTTAGCTTCGTCCTTGGCCTTGGTTTTTTTCTTAGCCTTGGCCTCGGGCTTAGGTTCGTCCTTGTCTTCCGGCTTGGCCTTGGCCTCTGGTTTAGCTTCACCCTTGCCCTCGGGCTTGGCTTTAGCCTTGGGCTTGGCTTTGGCCTTGGATGTCGGGGTTCCCTCTGCCGGGGCGGCAGCATGGGTTTCCTGCTTGGCTTCCGCCTCGGGCTGCTGGGCCTCGGGTTGTTGAGATTTGTTTTCTTCGTCAGCCATAATGGTCAGCTATAAAATCAATGAATGCCGGTCTTGGCATTTGGATTGCGTTGCGCACCCACGGTTTTCTTTTTGCCTTTGCGGGTGCGAGCGTTGGTTGAGGTGCGCTGGCCCCGAACCGGCAGGCCGCGCGCATGGCGCAGACCGCGGTAGGACTTGATGTTCTGCAATCGCTTGAGATTCAGGCTGCGCTCGCGGCGCAGATCGCCTTCCACGAGGTAATCGCCCTCTTGAATGACGTGAACGATCTTGGACAGTTCTGTCTCGTCGAGGTCCTTGGCACGGGTGGCGGGCTTGATGCCGGTTTTCTCGACAATATCCGTGGCGATCTTCGGCCCGATGCCGTAGACGTATCGCAACGCAATGTCGATGCGCTTGTTTGGGGGGATGTCGACTCCGATGATTCTTGGCATGGTCTGGTTCTTTCTATCAGCCCTGACGCTGCTTGTGCCGGGGGTTGGATGTGCAGATGACACGGACCACGCCCTTCCGGCGTATGATCCGGCAGTGCTCGCAAAGTCGCTTTACTGATGCGCGTACTTTCATTTTAAAAACTCGTTACTATTCTTTCTCAAAAACCACCACGCCGTTGCTGAAATCAGCAGGCGAGATTTCCAAATTCAACCTATCGCCAAGCTTGACGCCTGACACTTGTTCCCGTTGTCCCGACAACACCCGGGCAAACACCCGATGGCCATTGGCCAACTCCACCACGAACGTCGCCGGAGGGCGGTATTCCCTCACGATTCCCTCGGCTCGGATGGCAGATTTTCCGGGCATGTCAAAATCTCCGGCTCACCGTCGGTCACGAGGATGGTGTGCTCATAATGAGCGGATGGCAACCCGTCCCGGGTAACCACCGTCCAGTCATCCTCCAGCACCTCGACGTGTCGTTGGCCAAGGTTGACCATCGGCTCGATGGCCAGGGTCATTCCCGGTTTCAAGACCGGGGAGCGACGACTGCCATCATCAAAATTAGCTATTTGCGGGTCCTCGTGGACTTTTTTGCCCACGCCGTGCCCGACAAATTCCCGCACGATGCTGTATCCGCTGGCCTCAACACAACTCTGGATCGCCCGTGAAATATCCACGACCTTATTGCCGGGTAGCGCTTGGCCAAGACCTTCGTACAGCGATTTCTCGGTTACTTCCATCATCCGCTGAACTGCAGGGTCGCATCCGCCAACAGCCACTGTTGTGGCGTTGTCGCCAATGTAGCCATCGTAGCGCACCCCGACGTCGAGGCTGATGATATCACCAAACTGCACGCAGCGCCCGGAGGCCAAACCGTGCACGACCTCCTCGTTGACGGAGATGCAGATTTGGCAGGGATAATTCCGGTAGCCAAGGAAAGCACTCTTGCCACCGTAGTGGCTGATGCGCTCTCCGGCATACTGGTCAATCTCCAGTGTGCTGATACCCGGCTGAACAAAGGCGGCCGCTTCGCGCAGAACGGTCGAGGAAACCCCGCCGGCCAAGCGCATGGCCGCTATCTCATGATCTTTCTTCAAGTGGATCATGTTGTCTCCGAGCACCTTCGCACCCGATCCAGAGCCAAGCCGCGGCTTGGCCGGTTTCTATCAAGGAACAAACCGCTGGGGGCTTGTTTCACCACCAGCGTCAGAAGCGACCACGTACGCGGCCCTTCCGTAAAAATCCATCGTAATGCCGCATCAAAAGATACGACTCCATCTGCCGCATGGTGTCGATCGTGACACCCACGGCAATTAAAATACTCGTCCCGCCAAAGAACTGGGTCACCTGGTACGGGATGCCTCGCCATTGCCCCAGCAGCATTGGGATGAGGGCGATGATAACCAGAAACGAGGCGCCGGCAAAGGTGATGCGGCTCATCGTCCTGTGCAAAAAGTCACTAGTCGCCTTGCCCGGCCGGATACCGGGAATGTAACCGCCATTTTTCTTCAGGTTATCGGCGATCTCAATCTCGTTGAACGTGGTCGCCACCCAGAAATAGGCGAAAAACATGATCATCATCCCGTAGGTGAAATAATAGAACGCATGCCCGGGTTGAAACCAACGCGCCGCATGGACAAAGAACTCGCCGTACGGGCTCAAGGCGTTTAACACCATGCCAGGGAACATCAGGATGGCCTGCGCAAAAATCAGCGGCATCACGCCGGAGTAGTTGACGCGCAACGGCATGAAGGAACTCCCGCCGGCGTACACCTTGCGGCCCACCGCGCGTTGCGCGTGCTGGACCGGCACTTTGCGCTGGGCTTGAGTCACCGCGACCACACCAGCGACAACCGCCAGCAAAAGGAGCACAAGGAAAACTCCCTCAAAAATATTTCGTCCATCAGCAGCACCGCTCCAAGGAAAATAGTCTGCGCCTCTACCAAGCCACTCTGCGACCACATTTATGTAATTGATGACTTGCGCCCCAAACATGTCCCAAATCATCGGCAACGCCCGTGGCAAATCCGCCACGATGCCGATCATGATCACAAGCGACACGCCATTACCAATGCCCCGCTCGGTGATCTGCTCGCCCAGCCACATCAGCAGCAGCGTCCCGCAGGTGAGCGCCATCATGGTCTGTAAATGGTACCAAAAACCGGGGTTAAGAACCAAATCCCCACCGGTCCAGCCTCCCCCAAATACCGTCCCCGGACTCAGCCAGCCAAGCGACATGACATAGCCTTGGCCAAGACAGAGAAACAGTGTCATCACCCGGCCAATCTGCATGATCTTCACCCGGCCACCCTCCTCGCGTGAGAGGCGGGAGAGCCTGGGGATGATCGGACTCATCAACTGCAGAATAATCGTGGCACTTATGTAGGGCATGATGCCCAGACCGCCAATGGAGCACCGCTCCCAAGCGCCGCCGGTAAACATGCTGTACATGCCCATGAAACCAATCCCACCATCGCTTTGCTTCTCGCGCAGTTGGTCGAAGTAGTTTTGCAACTCCACCCCGTCCAGTCCCGGAATGGGCACCCAAGCGATCAAACGGCAGACACCCAGCACGAGTAGCGTGAATATAATCCGCTCCTTCA
This sequence comes from Verrucomicrobiota bacterium, assembly GCA_030747575.1. Taxonomy (GTDB): domain Bacteria; phylum Verrucomicrobiota; class Verrucomicrobiia; order Limisphaerales; family UBA1096; genus UBA1096. The sequence goes on from JASLKI010000189.1 coordinate 4,810, forward strand.
ACTCCGGAATCCTGAAGCAATTCCGGAAGCCAGCAATCATGCGGGTTATGTGGTTGTCACTTGCCATGTATTGTTTTTATCGTGCGATCAGATATTAAAATTATTTCCGGGAAGATGCAGCGCTGGGCTTGGTTGCCTCTTCGCAGGTGCCTCCCTTTTCCTCGATGGCTGCCTTGGCACCTGCACTGAAAGCGGCCGCACAGACGGTCAACTTTTTTTCCAGTTTGCCTCGAGCGAGAATCTTCACCCCATCGCCGCGACCGTTGACCAAGCCGACCTTGCGAAGCTCTGCCTCATCGACCCGCGCGCCTTCCTCAAACTGGTTGAGGCTGTCGAGATTGACCGGGATGTAAATCGTGGCAAAACTCTTGTTATTGAACCCCCGCTTGGGCAGGCGGCGGGCCAGCGGCAACTGGCCACCCTCAAAACCGGGCCGGGTGGATGAGCCGGAACGCGAGCCCTGGCCCTTTTGGCCGCGGGTGCTGGTGTGACCTCCCCGGCCACTGCCTGGGCCGCGACCAATCCGCTTGCGGCGGTGCTTGGATCCGGAGGCTGGTTTTAAATCGTGCAGTCGCATGTCTCGTTTATGGTTTTTATTCCCCGGCAACAGCCGGCTCTTCCGCGGCCACTGGCTCGGTGGCGGCGGCGGGTTCCTCGACGGCGGGTGCTTCAGGCTCCGGTACGTTTTTGCCCCGGGCTTTCATGACTTCGTTTCGGTCGCGCAACTCCAACAGGCCGCCGAGCGTTGCCTTGGCCACGTTCACGGGGTTGTTCGAGCCAAGCGACTTGCTCAACATGTTGCGCACGCCAGCCAGTTCGCAGACGGCCCGAACGGTCTTGCCGGCGATGATGCCGGTACCGGTGGAGGCCGGGCGGAGCAGCACCTTGGCTCCGTCGTATCGGCTGAGGACTTCGTGCGGGATGGTGGTGTCACGGAGAACCACGCTCACCAGTTGTGTGCGGGCATTTTCGCTGGCCTTGCGAATGCAATCGGCGACCTGGTTGGCTTTTCCCTGCCCCATGCCAACCTTGCCTTTTTTGTCGCCCACAATCACCACTGCACTGAAGCCGAACCGGCGACCGCCCTTGACC
>JASLKI010000190.1 GCA_030747575.1 Verrucomicrobiota bacterium
CCTCGATTGACGATGAGATAAAAGCGTTGCAGGCCAATCTCAACGTGCACACCCCGGCCTTGGCCAAGGGGCAAGGCGAATGGGAACTCAAGTCACTACGCGATCTGGCCAAGCCTAAGCCGGAGCTTGGTGTGTGGGAGATGAGCGATCCGTTTGCGGGCGACAACTTCGACGGCGCGTTCGCGAAGGCGTTTGCGCCGGAGCGCCTGGCGATCGGCGAAAATGTTGCATCGCGCGGCACAGCCCGGCAGTCGTCCACGTCGAACAACGGAGAAGCCAAGCTCGCAATTGACGGCAACAGTTCCGGCAAATTCGAGGACAAGACGGTGACTCACACGCAGAACCCGTCCGACAAGTCGCCGTGGTGGGAGGTGGAGTTGGCCGAGCCAACGGAAGTGTCGCAGATCGTCATTTGGAACCGTCTTGAAATACCGGAGCGCCTATCTGCGTTTCGTGTGTTGGCGCTGGGAGCCGAACGCAAGTTGCTGTTTGAGAAAGACTTGTTTACTGCCGGCAAGGGCAATCCGAAGGCGAACGAGGGGTTTGCGGTGCCAATTAAAGTCGATGAGAAAGTGTCGGTTGTGCGGATTGAGTTACTGCCGCTGCCCGGGCGCAACGAGCCGATTTTATCGCTGGCTGAAGTGCAGGTTTTTACGCGTTCCGATGACAGTAAAGCGGAGAGTGCCCGGTGGGCAAGCAAGCCGGAGTGGGTCGATGGCAAGGTGCACTCGATCGAGTCCGGCGACAACTCGGTGGTGTATCTGCGGCGTAGCCTGAATGCGGCCATCACAGGTACGCAGGAATTGTTGTTCGGCAGCGACGACGGCATCAAGGCATGGGTCAACGGCCGCGAAGTCTTGTCAAAGAAAACCAAGCGCAAGGCCAAGGCCGGGCAGGAGAAAGTGAGTGTCAACTTGTCGCAGGGCAAAAATGAACTGTTGTTGAAAATCGTCAACGACGACAAAAAGAGTGGGTTTTATTTTAGCGTCCGAGGCGTCGATTTTCCGGAGGATATTTTGCCGGTGCTGTTGATCGATGAAGCCAAGCGCGGCAAGCCGCAGGAGGAAATGATCGCTGCGCACTACCGGGCGTTTGCCAAGGAACTGGATCCGGTGCGAAAGTTGATTGAGGCCAAGCGGAAGCAGCGCAAAAAAGTAACCGACTCGATAGTCACCACGCCGTACATGAGTGAACTTGGCAAGGCCAAGCGGCGTGAAACTTACCTGATGATCAAGGGAAGTTTTTTGAGTAAGGGCGACGCGGTGAAAACTGGTTTTCCGGCTTCGTTTCACGCACCGACCAAGGGCACGCCGCATAACCGCATGGGCGTGGCCCGGTGGTTGTTGCAGGAGGACAATCCGCTGACAGCCCGCGTGGCGGTTAACCGTTTTTGGTCACGGCTCTTTGGTCGTGGGCTGCTTGATACGGAGGAGGATTTTGGCACGCAGGGAAACCTTCCGGATAATCCCGAGTTGCTTGACTGGCTGGCTGTCGAGTTTCGCGACACTGGCTGGGACATGAAGCGGCTGATTAAGACCATGGTGATGTCCGCGACGTACCGGCAGTCGGCTGAGGTGCGCGGCGACTTGGCCAAGCGCGATCCGCGCAACGTCCGACTTGGCAGAGGGCCGCGTTTTCGCCTCGAGGCGGAGATGGTGCGTGACCAGGCGCTGGCGTTGAGCGGGTTGTGCAGTGTCAAGATGCACGGGCCGTCCGTGTACCCGCCGCAACCGCCGAACCTGTGGCAGGCGGCGTTCAACGGACAGCGCGACTGGGCAACGAGCCGGGGCGAGGATCGGTATCGGCGTGGGTTTTACACCTTTCTGCGAAGGACGGTTCCCTATCCGTCGATGGCAACATTTGACGCGCCGAGCCGGGAGATTTGCTCCCTGCGACGAATTCGCACCAACACGCCGCTGCAGTCGTTTGTAACGCTTAATGACGAGGCGTACGTTGAGTTCGCCCAAGCGTTGGCGCACCGCATTTACGCCGAGGGTGGCGAGTCGATGGTGGATCGGTTAAAGTTCGCTCTGCAGCTCACATTGGTCCAGCCGGTTGACGCGCATCAACTGGCGACGTTGATTGAATTGTTCGACGGCGAGCTGGCCGAGTACCGGAAGGCGCCAAACGACGCGAAGGAACTTTTCGGTAAAACGGTGCCCGTACCGGACGGGGCCAGCCTGCCGGAAATGGCAGCTCTAACGGTCGTGGCAAATGTGTTGTTAAACCTTGACGCCATCCTGATGAAAGGCTGATAGAGAATTTAGTTTTCAAATGAGCATCAATCTCCAGCAGGCACAATTCATCACTCGACGCCATTTCTTGAGGAGGTGCCAGGCGGGGCTCGGCTCGCTGGCGCTTGGCTCGCTGATGGGCAGGGCGGGAGCGAGCGCCGCCAACCCGATGGCACCGCATTTGCCGCCGCTGTCGGGCAAGGTAAAAAACGTCATTTACTTGCACATGGCTGGTTCACCGCCGCAGTTGGACCTGTTCGACTACAAGCCCAAGCTGAACGAGTTGAACAACAAGCCGTGCCCGAAGGAGTTCATCGAGGGGCGGCGGCTGCCGTTCATCAAGGGGCATCCCAAACTGCTGGGCTCGCCGCATACGTTCAAGCAGCACGGGCAGAACGGCCAGTGGATCAGCAACATGTATCCGACGCTGCCAGGTTTGGCGGATGACCTCACGTTCGTGAAGTCGATGTACACCGATCAGTTCAATCACGCGCCAGCACAGATGCTGTTATACACCGGTTCGCCCCGCAATGGCTCCGCGTCGATGGGGTCGTGGGTCACTTACGGGCTTGGCTCGGAGAACTCGAATCTGCCGGGTTTCGTGGTGCTGATCTCCGGTAACACCGATCCGTCGGGAGGCAAGAGCCTTTGGGGGAGCGGGTATCTGCCGTCTGTCTTTCAAGGCGTGCAATGCCGCAGCACAGGCGACCCGATCTTGTACGTGTCGAACCCGAAAGGCATGAGCCGCGCCGTGCGCCGACGAAGCCTCGACGCGCTCAGGAAACTCAACGAGCAGGAGTACCGTGAGATCGGCGACCCCGAGACGTTGACGCGCATCAACCAGTATGAGTTGGCGTACCGCATGCAGATAAGCGTGCCGGAGGTCATGGATATCAGCCGCGAATCGCAACCCACGCTTGAGCAGTACGGCGCGCAACCGGGGAAGGCGTCCTTTGCGAACAACTGCCTGTTGGCCCGCCGCTTGGTGGAGCAGGGAGTGCGGTTCGTGCAGTTGTTTGACTGGGGCTGGGACTTTCATGGTACCACCGCTGGCAACGACCTCGTCAAGCACCTGCCGGTCAAGTGTGCGGAGAACGACAAGTCAGTCACAGCGCTGTTGCGGGATCTCAAGCAGCGCGGGTTGCTGGACGAGACACTCGTGGTTTGGGGTGGCGAATTCGGCCGCACCGCGATGAACGAAAAACGCAACGGCTCAAAGTTCCTCGGCCGCGACCACCATCCGGACTGTTTCACGATTTGGATGGCCGGCGGTGGGTTGCGGCACGGCATCACCCACGGCGAGACGGATGAACTGGGATACACCGTGGCTAGAGATCCGGTACACGTGCACGATTTGCAAGCGACGATCCTGCATCTGCTTGGGCTCGATCCGTTCACCTTCAGCTACCGCTATCAGGGCTTGGATCAACGGCTGATCGGCGTTGAAGACACGCCAAAAATTATCAACGGCATACTGGCCTAGTGAACAGCGCAGGGGTGGGAAATCGTGGAACTTGACTGTAAAGGAGAGGTGGGCAATCTTGCTTCCGGTTTGTTTTTTGAATCAACCCGAATTCTTTAAAACAGGAGATTAATTGAGCCTTTCCGTTATTAGTGCAGACCCTCATCGCTTTCACATTCCGGTGATGGGCACTGGCTTCACCATCGATACATGCCTGAAAGTTGCGCGTTTCGGCATCCACAGCGTCCTCAGCCTGGGTGATGATGAAATGATTGAACGCGTGCGTGAGTATCATAGCAGGGAGTATGGTTTTCACTACGAGGAAATCGCAGGCGGCAGTGGAGACCACCGCGCCAGAAGGATCACCGCCTATCTCAACCAGTTGAATTTGCTCGTAAACGACCAGTTTGAGACTCTTCGTCATGAACCATTCGAGGCAGAAGAGGACATTACCCGCTACTTCACTCTTTTGCCCGAGGGACAACTCAAGACTGAGTATAACGCCATGATGGCTGAAACTGACTTGGCGCAAAAAACACGTCGCCAAGATGAGTTGCGTCGCCTCATGAAGCCCGGGCGCATCAACGTCAACGTAATGACAAAGGTCGATTGCACCATCGACCGTGTTAACAATCGCATGCTTGACCCTGACAAGACCGACGCTCTGAACGGCTTGAAGGGATACGGCGAGAGTGACCTCCAAAGCAGTATCATTTTCTCTGCGGGAATGAACCCTCGCCTCTACGGTGCCATCACACAATATCCTGACTTTTTCCCGGACCGGTCGGGAGAAATTAAAAAGCAGGTCGTCCTGAAGGTGAGCGACTATCGCAGTGCCGCGATTCAGGGTCGCTTCCTTGTTAAAAAGGGAATATGGGTGTCAGAATGGCGTTTTGAATCCGGGTTAAACTGTGGCGGTCATGCCTTTGCCACCCAGGGCATGCTCATGGGGCCCATCCTGAAAGAGTTCAAAGAGCGTCGCTTGGAATTGGTCGAGACGCTTTTCCCGTTATATGAGGCCGCCCTTGCAAAGATGGGCCGCGAGATTGACGGACCACCGCCGCATAGATTTACAGTGCAGGGCGGCGTTGGCACCCATGAAGAGCATGACACCATTCTCAAATACTACGAAGCCGATGCCACAGGTTGGGGTTCGCCGTTTTTACTGGTTCCCGAGGTGGTGCGCATCGACGATGAACACCTTGAGAAGGTTCGTGAAGCGGGCGAAAAAGAAATCAAGCTCACCCGTTCGTCGCCTCTAGGGATACCGTTTTGGAATCTACTAACCTCGGAAAGCGAAGCCTATCGCCGGGAGCGAATTGCCGAGGGTAAGGCGGGGAGCATATGCCCGCACAGGTATCTCAAGTTCAACACTGAATTCACCAAGAAGCCGATTTGTCGCTCGTCCAAAGCCTATCAGACACTGAAAATAAAGGAGATAAACGGGAGGGACGATTTGGACGAAGAGCAGAGGGCGGCGCATGTACAGGAAACCACCGATCGGGCCTGCATCTGTTTTGACCTGTCTGCACCGGCGCTGAAGGTGATGAACCTGCCCACCACCTCTAAACTAAACGTATGTGTTGGACCCAACGCCCGATTTTTTGACAAAGTATCAAGCCTGCGCGAAATGGCAGATCACATTTACGGGCGCATCGATCTGCTTAAGGGGAAAAACAGGCCCAATATGTTTGTTAACGAGCTCAGGCTTTACATGGAATACATGGCGGAGGAGGTCGAGCGCGTGCGCTTGAAATTGTCGAACCAGACACACGAGTATTTCGATGAATACAAACTCAATTTGCTGAATGGTATCGAGTATTACAGAGAGCAAGCCGACAATCTTGTGGCCAAGGGCCGGGAGAGTTTCCTGAGTCAACTGGACACCTTGGCTGCCGAAATCGATGCCATGGTTCTTCCCGCACCTCCCGTCCTTGAGCCCGCCTGATTCGCTTGGCTAAGCTCAGGCAAAACGATCTTCCGTGAACGGGTCGGCAGTGTTGGCGTAGCCGCGTTGCTCCCAGAAGCCAAGTTCGTCATGGTCGCGGAAGATGATTTCCTTGATGAACTTGGCACCCTTCCATGCATAAAGCTTGGGGATAATCATGCGGGCAGGGCCTCCGTGCTCAAGCGTCAACGGTGCACCGTTCCAAGAGTGGGCGATCATCACGTCGTCATCCATGCAGGCATCGAGCGGAGTGTTGGTGGTGTACTCGTCGTAGCCGATGAAAAATAAATGAGTGGCGCTTGGCTTGGGCTTGACGAGTTCGCCCAGAGTGAAAAAGGAGACGCCTTCAAACTCCATGTCAAACTGGCTCCACGTCGTGACACAGTGAAAGTCGCTCACGTCTCGGAACTGCGGCAGAATCATGAATTGTTCCCAGTCAAGCGTTACCGGGTTTTCGACTTCGCCGTGAATTTTCAACGACCACTCGTCGATCGGGATTTCCGGGTGTACGCCCAAGTCGAGCACGGGGAAGTTGTTCACCTCGTGCTGCCCGGCGGGGAGCCTGTCGGCGTTGGGGCGGGCGGGGCGATCTTTGCCGGCCATCTTTTGCGCCCAGCGCTCTTTTCGATGCACGTAACCCTCCTTCATTGAGCGGCGATTTTGCCCGACTTGGCCAGGGGCAGTTTGTAGCAGGCGGCCTCTCGGTGATTGCGCACGATCAGATAGTCGTCGGCGAGGGCGGGGGGGTTCCATGTTTTGCCTTCGAGCGCTGCGAACTTGGTCAGCTCAACCTGTTTCTTGGGGTTGGCCTCGAGCAGGACCACATCGCCGTTTTCGGCCATAACGAGGATGTGGCTGCCTCGAAGCAGGATTTGGCCGTGGCCGTAGCGGCCATCCTTCCATTTACGGTGGCCTCGCTGGGCTTCGATACAGGCGAACATGCCGTCATCCAGTCCATAAAAGTGGTCGTCATAAAAAATAAGGTTTGTGAACTTGGCCTTCATGCGGTTCGACCTCCAAAGTTCATTCGCCGAAAAAATGCCGCCACTAAAATCAACTTGCAGCAGCTTACTGCCTTTTCCGTAGCCCAGGCTGAGCAGGATTCTGTTGCCCGGGAGGGTAACTGGCATCGACACGTGCGGGAAGGGAACACTCCAGTCAAACTCCCAAGCGACAGAGCCGTTTTGTGGCGAGTGCGCGGACAGGCCGTTTTGGTTGAAAATCAGAATTTGCGTTTCGCCGTGCAGATTGGCCAAGCGTGCGGAACTGTAGCCGGCGCGACTGTTGCCGCCGGACCAAGCCGGTTCGCCGCTGGCCGTGTCGTAGGCAAGGAGTGACTTCCCGTTTTCCCCTCCAGCGCTAACGACGACTTTGTCGCCCACAATCAGCGGTGAACTGGCATAACCCCATTCCTTGGCTTTGTTCCGGTTAGATGATAGCCCACTTTGGTCAACAGGGGCGTCAAGGTCGAGCCCGGCATCGTTGGCGATGTGGCACTGCCAAACCGGTTTGCCGGTTGCCAAGTCGAGGCAGTTGAACACGCCGGTGGCGCCAAGCGTGTAAACTCTTCCGTCGTGAATCGTCGGCGTGGCCCGAGGGCCTTCACCGGCGATGGCGGTCTTGTATTGTGCGGAATCGGTATGCAGCCAAAGCACGGAGCCAGTTTGTACGTCGTAGCAGACAACTGCTTCGTTTTCGTCGCGTTGCTCCTGTGTGACGGCGTGTTGAGCGGCAACCGCGAAGCCGGACCAGGCAGCGCCGATCGGTTGCCGCCAAAGTTTTTCGGGAGGCTCAGCGCTCCAGTCGGTGGCCAAACTGGGGCCCGGGATTTTGCAATCGCGGCTTGGGCCGAGGAACTGTGGGAACGACAGCTTGGCGAGGTGGTTAGGGGCCGTTTCCCCGGTTGGCTTGGGCGTTTGGGCGTCGGCCGTGGGCAGGGTACGTTTGGCCCAGCGCCACTCATATATTGGCACCATGTTTCCGCTGAATTGGCTAAAGCGAAAGGAGACAGAGAATAGGAGAGCCGCACCAACCAAGCCGCTGAAAATGAACAACCGGGTGCGCTTGGCCAAGCGGGAGAAAAACAGCGCCCAAGCGACGAGGAGCAGCGAGGAAATACTGATGGCAGCCATGGTTCGGAGCACGCGATATTGCTGATTGTCGCCGCCGGTGGACCAAATGACGGCCAAGGCCAAGGCGAAACCGGCAATGACGACAACGGCTGGCCACCAGCGAGTTGTCTTGGATTTGGGGCAGTTTTTGTGGGTTTCCATCACGAATACGCCAAGACTTTACAGATACCAGCGCGATGGCCAAGCCAATGAAACCCCGCATAATAAGTCAATTTGGGTAGGATACACAATATTCGGCACATAAGTTGCCGGTGAGATTCCGGTATTTTGTAGTTTTTAAAGGATAATAATGGAATTGAGCATGTCGGGATAGTCATCTGGGTTCGTCTGGAAATCAGTCGTAGATCAACTCGTCGTGGTGGAGCGCGCTCCACAGTGGTCTGCTCGGCGAGAGCGATACGAGGTTTCAGAGAAAACCGAATCTTGAGCCTAATTAAGGATGAGTTGAGTGCTCTTCACAATAGATCCAAGGCGCTCAAGAACAGCACCTTTATCATTCCAGGACGACTTCCGCTCCGGATTCCACAATCGGCACGTCCTGGTTTGATCCGGGGCGGCGCTGGGTAATTATGAGTTCGAGTTTTTCCAAAAGGCACCACTGGAGTTCAGAAGGAGGGCGGAAGCGGGCAAGGTGGTAGATTCGAGTGCGGTGATCGACAGCAACGGTTTGGGGTAGGCATCACTACCGGGACGACCATCATTAACGATGAAATCATAACGGTGCAAACCACCGACAACCAAGCACTCTCTTCACCCAGGTGACAACGGCCGATTCGGACTTGGCCATCGCCTACGACACCTTGACGGAAAAGTCGCGCTTACGTCGAGTTCAGGGAGCACGCTGGATATGTCCGATTAACCGATGCAGACAATGGATTAGTGGCAGGAATTGCTGAGTTTTCCCTGCGGGTTGAGGGGATCTACGGCACTGAAAACCAGACGCTTCGCGAGGTGGCTTTATCCCGGGTGGATGTGGTTCAGGTTGAAAAGGAGTCGCTATGGGAGCAGGTCGATAAACTTGTGGCAGTTCCCGAGGGGGAGCTTTCGTGCCATGCCGCTGATGTGGAGGTGAAGCAGGTTGTGGCTCAGATCATGCAGGTGGATCGTGAAAGCAATGAATATTTGCTGCGAGAGATAGATGCATTGAAGGCCGAGGCGGACAGCCAGTCACAAGCTAGAAACAACATTCGCCGCGTGCGAGGTACTTAGACCAAGCGGTTTTTGCGAGTCAACTGGTAGGGCCTACACGTGATTCTCAAATAAATGCCGGATGCCTGTTTTTGAGCCCGGTTGTGAAAAACCAATTGACCCCGTTTTTGTCATGCCCTAGCTTCCCCGGCCGGTTGTTTGGGCTTCCGCGGGGAGTTTAAGGCGCGGGCTTGTTTTTCAGCCAAGCGCTTGGCCAAGCGACCGCGCAATTATGCGACACACCATTTCAGTGCTGGTTCAAAACAAGTTCGGCGTTCTCACGCGCATCGCCGGGCTGTTCAGCGGGCGGGGGTTCAACATCGATTCCCTCAACGTTGCGCCGACGCACGACCCGAGCATGTCCCGAATGACCATCGTCACCCGTGGTGACGATGCTACCCTTGACCAGATCGTAAAGCAGTTGAACAAACTCGTGGACTCTGTCGAGGTACAGGGTTTCCGGGACGGCGAGTACGTCGATCGCGAGCTGGTCTTGGTGCGTGTGGGGGTGGACTCCCAGTCGCGCGCCGAGGTGATGCAGGTGACGGACATTTTCCGCGCCAAGATCGTGGATGTTCAATCAGAGAGCGTCACTATCGAAATAACCGGCAACGAAAGCAAAGTGCAGAAATTCCTTGCCCTCATGGAGAACTTCGGTGTGCAGGAACTGACCCGAACCGGCAAGGTGGCCTTGGCCCGAAAATAATTTTTACTATGGCAGCAAAAGTATATCACGACAAAGACGCAGACCTGAAAGTCCTCAAGGGCAAGACCATGGCCGTTATTGGCTTTGGGTCGCAGGGGCACGCCCACGCACTGAACCTGAAGGACAGTGGGGTCAACGTCATCATTGGCCTCTACAAGGGCAGCAAGTCGGCCAAAGTGGCCAAGGCCAAGGGCTTCAAGGTTTACACCAGCGCCGAGGCCGTGAAGAGGGCAGACGTCATCTTCGTCGCCGTGCCGGATACACGGCAGGCGGAGGTGTATAAGGATGACATCAAGGCAAACTTGGGCAAGGGCAAGACGCTGTTGTTTTCACACGGCTTCGCCATCCACTTCAAGACGGTCACCCCGCCGAAAGACGTCAATGTGATCCTCGTGGCGCCCAAGGGCCCCGGCCATATCGTCCGGCGCCAGTACGTGGAGGGCAGGGGAGTGCCAAGCCTCATCGCCGTTTATCAGAACGCCGACCGACAGGCGAAGAAGATTGCCCTCGCCTGGGCCAAGGGCATCGGCGGCACACGCGCGGGCGTGATCCAGACCACCTTTAAGGAGGAGACCGAGACTGACTTGTTCGGCGAGCAAACCGTGCTTTGCGGAGGCGCGTGTTCACTAATCCAGGCCGGGTACGAGGTGCTGGTCGAGGCTGGTTACCAACCGGAGATGGCCTACTTCGAGTGCCTTCACGAGTTAAAATTGATTGTCGATCTGATCAACGAGGCTGGCATCAGCGGAATGCGTTTCTCGATCTCCGAGACGGCCAAGTGGGGCGATGTGAAGATTGGCCCGAAAATCATCGATGCCAGTGTGAAGAAGCGCATGAAAGAGGCGCTAAAGGATATCCAGAGCGGCAAGTTTGCCAAGGCATGGGTGCGCGAATACAAGGGCGGCTACAAGCAGTACAACAAGCTACTCAAGGCCGGCGAAAAGCATAACATCGAGAAAGTGGGAATACGCCTTCGCTCCATGATGCCTTGGATGCGGAAGCGCACCGTCAAAGGGGCCCAAGCCGCGTATTAAAAGAACTGGCAAGGCGCAACCAACTGAGTTTCATGGTGTTTGATCCGACCGTGACGCCGAAAAAGGCAGTATTTATATTCAAGGCACTCCCTGTGATTGGAGTGTTTGCTCTGTTGCATGGAGGGGTGTTTGCTGTGCAGGATGTGAAGACGCAGCCAAACCCCTACAGTGAGATGATCGATCGCAACGCCTTCGATCTCACGGATGCGCCGCTTCCGGCCAAGAACACCCTCCCGCCCGAGGTTCCCAAAAATCTCGATCTCAAGTTCACCGGCATTTATCGGTTGAAGGGGGTGGAAAAGGCGTGCCTCGCGCTAATCGATTCCAGTGCCAAGCCGCCCGAGACCAAATATTTGCAGATACCCGTGGGTGATAAGCAGGGAGCCATTGAGATTACCGCCATCGACGCCGAGGCGGGCACGGTCAGATTGATCAAGGATGGGAGCCCGCTGGAGCTGAACCTGAAAAACAACGAGCACACCTACAAGACCGCGGTGGCCAAGGCGCCGTCGAAATCGTCGAAATCCCGATCCTCCTCATCGAAAACATCATCCCGCTCATCCAGCGGTTCGAGGCCGACTACAGGCAGGAGTTCGGGTGCCACCAGTTCTCGATCCAGCAGCAGTCCTTCAAGAACTTCATCCAGTCGATCGGGTTCCGTCTCTTCCTTGGGCGGCACAAGAACAACTCGCGCCGTTCCCACTCGGGCCCGTCGCACCTATCCGACACCGCCGCCCATGCAAGGTGGTAATCCGGACGTTCAAGCCCTGGAAATGATGCACCAAAAAGATTTGGCGGAAAGTAAGGGCGTTCCCATGCCCCCTTTGCCATTTCAGCAGCAGCTCGAGGACCCTCCTCCGGCGGATGCCATTCGGGATGACCGCCGCCCCCCGATGCCCCCTGTGCCGGGTGGCCCTATTCCCCCGGGTGGATAAGGCCCGTTAAAATTTTTCCAGCAAACTGGTCGAGTCGTTGTCCACGAACAACGCAGCTTGGCTTTGCGTCCGCAGAAATGACGCCGGGCAATTGGTACTAACCGGTCCTTCCAGCATCGCTTGGACGGCCTTGGCCTTGCGTGACTCGGGTGCCACGCACACCACTTTTTTCGCCGAGCACAGTGCCGGCACCGTTAGCGTCAGCGCGTATTTCGGCACGGCTTCAAGGTCGGGGAAATGACCTTCGTTGACCTGTTGCATCCGGCAGGCGATGTCGAGTTCAACGATTTTGACCAGGCGCTCATCTTCGAAATCTGCCACCGGCGGATCGTTGAACGCGATATGCCCGTTCTCTCCTACACCCATACAGCAGAGATCGATCGGTTGAGCCTTGAGTAGGGCCTCGTAGCGCTCGCATTCGGCGATCGGTTCCGGCGCGTCGCCGCCAAGATAGTGGAATACCTTCGGGTTCGCTTGGCTCTCCACACGCTCGCGCATGTAGCGTCGAAAACAGGCCGAATGATTCTCATCGACGCCTAGGTACTCATCCATGTGGAACAGCGTCATTTTACTCCAGTCGATGCCGCCCAACTTTACGAGGGTTTTCAGGAACTGAATCTGCGAGTTGCCGGTGGCGAGAATCGCGGCGGCTTCGCCTTGGCTGGCAATGGTTTCAACCAGGTAATCGTGGACGGTCTGCGCCACATCGGTTGCCATGTCCGCCTCGGACGCATAAACCCGGACGGGCAGCGAGTCGGCTGTGAATATTTTTATAGGTTGTCTGGTTTCGCTCATATTGTTATCAGCTGCGGCAGAGTGGCTTGCCCAAGTGCCAAATTCAAGAATTGTATAAAAACAGCCTTGGGCAAGTTGACGCTAGAGCAAACAGGCTGTAGCTTCTGCGTTGAGTTGAGATGAGCGCTGAAACGGAAACTGAATCACTGCTGAGCGTCACCGAGGACGCCGCCAAACAGGTGGGTGTCGTCCGATCGAAGGAACCTGAAAACTCAACTAAAACGCTGAGGCTCTTCGTCGAGGAGGGCGGCTGCAGCGGGCTGCAATACGGCATGGTGTTCGACGAAAAACGCGACGACGATCTTGCACTGGAGTTTTTCGGTGAGACCGTGCTCGTTGATAATTTCAGTGCCAACTATCTGCGCGGGGCGGTTGTGGACTATCACGACGGCCTTAACGACGCCGGCTTTAAGATCAAAAACCCGAACGCCAAGCAGTCGTGCGGCTGTGGTAACTCGTTCGAGACTTGATTCCCGCGCGCGCTTGGCCAGGCGTAGCTTCAATTACCCGCGACGTGCGAGCGAAGCACGCCGTACACGTCCGTAGAGTCGAGTGTTTTATCGGCTGTAAGTTGGGCGGACTTCGAAATCAGGACAGGCCAATCCGCTTGCTCGCTTGGCCGGCAGCCGTGTGAGCCCTTCACCAGGGAGGCGTCCAGCGGGACGACGTCCATCAGCATCCGGAAGCCCAGTTTCTTTTTCAGCAACTGGAGCATAACCCGTGGCGTCGAGCCGCGCGTCGGATCCTTGAACTACTCAACCGGGTCGTAGCCCGGTTTGCGGTGAATGTCCACGCAGCGCGCGAAGTCCGGCGCCATCGCGTCATCCAGCCAGTAGTAGTAAGTGAACCACGCATTCTCAGCAGCGGTGACGACGAGATCTCCCGCCCGCGAATGGTCAATGCCGTTGGCCTGGTTTTCCGCTTGGCCCCAGACCTCCGCCACGCCATCGGTGCCCTCGAGCAAGCTGCGTACATCACTTTCGATAGATTTGTCGTTGAGGTAAACGTGAGCCACTTGGTGGTCGGCCACGGCGAACGCACGGCTGTTTCCGCAGTCGAGCCGATCGAGGCCAAGCTCCTCCTTGATGGTGAGCCAGCCGCGCTCACGGAAGAGGCGGTTGAGATGAACCGGTCTCTCTACCGGTGTGATGCCATACTCGGAAAGCAAGACAACCTGTACGCCGCGCGCTTCAAAAAAATCAATCAACCCGCCGACAATCCGGTCGATGCGTTGCAGGTCGTTGGCAATCTCAGGGTGCCCCGGGCCAAGCCGCTGCATGTTGTAGTCGAGGTGCGGCAGGTAAACGAGATTCAGCGTTGGTTGCTGCTGTTGCTCAATCCACTTGGCTGCGTTGGCGATCCATTCACTGACTGCCTCCGGCTTACCGACGGGCGACTGTTGCCCGGCCATTGGGCCCCAGAAAGCCGGAAAGGGGAACTCGCCAAGTTCCGCCTTGAGTGCCGGCCGCAGTTCGTGCGGCCAAGTGTAAATGTCAAAGTGTTTGCTGCCATCCGCCGGGTACATAGGGCGCGGCGTCGCGGACCATTCGACGTCGGCGTACATGTTGAACCACCAAAACATCGTCGCACAGGTGAAACCGCCGTTGGCCAGGCGGAGGTCGTGCCACAGCTTGGGCGACTGCACGGTTTGGTTCGGTTGCTTCCAGAACGTGACTTCGGCCAGTTCGTGGTTGTACCAGCCGTTGCCGACGATGCCGTGGTCGCTTGGGCGTTCACCGGTGAGATAATTAGACTGCGCGGTGCAGGTCACCGCCGGGAATGCCGGGTCGATGAGTGCCCCTTGGCCAAGCGAGAGAAATTGGGTGATCGCCGGGGTGTCCGGGCCGATGTGCCGTTGAGTCAGGCCGACGACGTTGAGAACGGCGGTGCGTTTCACGGCGACGAGGGTCAGGCTCGGGCGGGGATGACCGATTGTTCGCGGCCAGCCTGGCGGTCGCGCAGTTCGTAGATCGACTCGATGACCAGCGGGAGATTCATCTCGTGCACCTCGAACCCTTGGCCAAGCTCTCGAAGTAGCGTGATGGTCAGGTCGCCTCCGAGATGCTCGCGGAACTCCTCCAGCCCAGTGATCACTTGCAGCATGCCGGCCTCATCTTCGTGCAGCAGCTCGTTGGCGAATAACTCGAAGCCAAGCGACTCGATTAGTGTCAGTATCCGGTCGACCGTTCTGGTGGTGAGATGGCCCTTGCGGCTGGCGTAAACCACGTCCAGTGCAATGCCGATCGCAACCGCTTCGCCGTGCCGAATCCGGTACTCCGAGAGCTGCTCCAGCTTGTGCGCTGCCCAGTGCCCGAAGTCGAGCGGCCGCGCTGAGCCGAACTCGAACGGGTCGCCCGAGGTGGCGATGTGGTTGATGTGCAACTCGGCACAGCGGCGGATCAGCCGCCGCATCGGCTCCGGCGAGAAGGCAGCCAGCGCCTCGGCTTCCGACTCGATCCAGTCGTAAAATTTGCGGTCACGAATTAGCGCCACCTTCACCGCCTCGATGTATCCATTGCGCTTGTCCCGGTCGCTGAGTGACAAGAGCAGATCGAAGTCGTTGATCACCGCGAATGGTGGGGTGAAGGCCCCGATGAAATTCTTTTTCCCGAAGGCATTGATACCGTTTTTCACGCCGACACCGGAGTCAGCCTGACTGAGTGTGGTCGATGGTACCCGCACATGACGCACGCCGCGATGAGCGGTGGACGAAGCCAAGCCGGCCATGTCCAGCAGCGCGCCGCCACCGACTGCGATGACGTAACTGTGCCGGTCGATGTGGTGCATCTCAACTTTTGAATGGATTTCCGAGACGTGAAAATAGGAGTTCTTCGTGCGCTCACCGCCCTCGAATTGCATGGGGTCGCAGACGAGTTTCAAGCAGTCATTGTGTCGCTCGAAGTACGCCAAAACCTGATCGACCAAGCTAGGCTGTGCGCGGCACAACGCCTCGTCCATGACCATTAGCACTTTGTGAGGTCGGTCAGTTTGACCGTCGGCAAGAATATCGCGCAGCGTGCAGTTATCCGGGGAAAACACTTGTTGTGTGAACCGCACCTGATGCCGGTAAGTCACACTTATCTGTCGCTCAATCAAGCTCACTGCCTGCGGGAAAATGCGCCGACAGCCGATGAATTGCCAGTTTTTTTGATGCGCTTGGCCAAGCTTGGCCATTGCCTAAGGGGTTTTCCCGCGCTTGGCCAACTGGTACAACCGTGCCGCAATGATTCGTGCCATCACACTCATCGTTCTGCTGACAACCGCGATCCCGCTTGGCGAAGCGGATGAAAACAGCGACCGCTACCGCAAACAATGCACCGACATCATCGCGGCCAAGGGCCAAGCCAACAGCGCAGAGCGACTCTGGAAGCTTTTTGACGCGAACTGGGAGTACCGGATGATCGCCTCGCCGGAATCGGCGACATGGCGCGGGTACCCCGGGCAAAACCACCGATGGAGTGATTTATCAGTGAAAGCCATCGCCGAGGGGAAGAATGATGCGAGTCAGACGCTCAAGGCGATACTCTCGTTCGATCGGGCCAAGCTGAGCGAAGGCAACCAGTTGAACTACGACCTGTTTCGCCGCAACGCTGAGATGGTGGTCGAGCGTCAGCAGTTTCCGGCTGAATTCCTCGTACTCAACCAAATGGACGGCCTGCCGCGCGACGTGCCGTCGATGATCGCCATGATGCCGGCAGCCAGGGCCAAGGATTATGAGGATATCCTGGCGCGCTTGGGCGGCATTCCGGCACTGGTCGATCAAACCATCGCGTTGCTCCAGGAAGGGCTGACGCGCGGGATCGTGCCGCCGAAAGTGCCGCTGCGAACCGTGGCGGATCAAGTATCCGGGCAGGTGCACATCGGTCCCATGACCACTCCGATGCTCTCCAAGTTCAAAAAGTTCCCGGACACCATTCCGGCGGCGGAGCAGGCGCGCCTGACCGAGGCGGCCAAGGCGATTTATTCCGACGAGGTCCGCCCGGCGTTCAAGCGGTTGCACGTGTTCCTGCGTAACGAGTACGTGCCGAATTGCCGCACGACCGTTGGCCGCAGCGCGTTGCCCGACGGCCGGGCGTGGTACGATTACCAAATCAAACATTACACCACCACGACGCTAAGCCCGGATGAGATTCACAACATCGGTCTGCGTGAAGTGAAGCGTATCCGAAGCGAGATGGAGGCGGTTCGCAAACAGGTTGGCTTCGAGGGTGACTTGCACGCGTTCTTCGAGTTCCTCCGGACTGATCCGCAGTTTTACTACGAGACAGCTGACGAGCTGCTCACCGGGTATAGGGACATCTGCAAGCGGGCCGACCCCGAGTTGACGAAGCTCTTTCGCAAACTGCCACGCCAGCCTTACGGGGTAGTTCCTGTTCCGTCGTACATCGAGAAGTCTGTCACAACTGCCTATTATCAGCCCGGATCGAACGACGCCGGCCGCGCCGGTTTTTTCTTTGCCAACACCTAC
The DNA here is from genome assembly GCA_030747575.1 of Verrucomicrobiota bacterium. Lineage (GTDB taxonomy): Bacteria > Verrucomicrobiota > Verrucomicrobiia > Limisphaerales > UBA1096 > UBA1096. The sequence goes on from JASLKI010000190.1 coordinate 16,903, forward strand.
GACCTGAAGTCGCGTCCCAAGTGGGAGATGGAGGCGCTCGCGCTGCACGAGGCTGTGCCTGGGCATCATTTGCAACTGGCCATCGCCGATGAGATCGTGGGCCTGCCGGAGTTCCGCAAGTACGGCCGCTACACCGGCTACGTGGAGGGCTGGGGCTTGTATTCCGAGAGCCTCGGCGAGGAGATGGGCTTTTACACCGACCCGTATTCCAAGTTCGGCCAGTTGACCTACGAAATGTGGCGGGCCATCCGCTTGGTCGTTGATACCGGTATTCACGCCAAGGGCTGGTCACGGCAGCGGGCGATCGATTTTTTCAAGGCAAACGCCGGTAAAGTAGATCACGATATCACCGTCGAGGTCGACCGCTACATCGTCTGGCCCGGC
>JASLKI010000191.1 GCA_030747575.1 Verrucomicrobiota bacterium
CGCCTTAGCCAAGCAGCCCAACTTCCTGATCATCATGGCCGACGACTGCACGTACAACGACCTCCCATTGTACGGCGGCCAAAACGCCCGGACCCCGAATATCGATCGCCTGGCCAGCCAGGGGCTCACCTTCAACCGCGCCTACCTCGCCGAGGCGATGTGCCAACCGTGCCGCGCCGAGTTGATGACCGGCCAGTACCCACTACACAACGGTTGCGCGTGGAACCACTCAGCCAGCCAGCCAAGCGTCAAGAGCATGCCGCACCACCTCGGCGCACTGGGCTACCGCGTAGGCATCGCCGGCAAGGTCCACGTGAAACCGGCAGCGGCGTTTCCGTTCGAAAATGTCAGCGGCTTCGATCGCAGTTGTGTTCGCAATCCTACCCGACCCCACGAGCTCGACGGCATCAGCGGTTTTATGAAACGCGACAACAATCAACCGTTCTGCCTCGTCGTCGCGTTGGTGGAGCCGCATGTGCCATGGGTAATGGGCGACCCGTCGCAGTATCCACCAGCCAAACTCAAGCTGCCGCCGAACATTGCAGACACGCTCCGCACCAGACAGGACTTCGCCAAGTACCTTGCTGAGATCACCTACATGGACAGCCAGGTCGGCCAGATTCTCAACGCCCTGAAGGCCACCGGCGAGGAGGAGGAAACCGTCGTGCTGTTCACATCCGAGCAGGGTTCGCAGTTTCCTGGCAACAAATGGACGAACTGGAACACCGGCGTGCACACCGCGCTGGTCGCCCGCTGGCCAGGTCAAGTGCCAGCCGGCAAACGCACCAACGCCCTCGTGCAGTACGCCGACATTTTACCGACGCTCATCGATGCGGCCGGCGGCAAGCCATCAGTGCATCCCTACGATGGCTCGAGTTTTCTCTCGGCGCTGCACGGCAAAACCGGTGCGCATCGGCAATTCACTTACGGCGTGCACAACAACATCCCGGAAGGCCCACCCTACCCGATCCGCTCCGTGAGCGACGGCGAGTACCATTACATCCGAAATCTTTTACCGGATGAGATCTACATCGAGAAACACCTTATGGGCACACGGGGCATAGGCCAACTCAACAACCCGTACTGGGCCACATGGGTTTGGGATTCGTGGAACTCGCCGCGCAGTTACAACCTGGTCAAACGCTATATGCACCGGCCGGCCGAGCAACTTTATCGCGTCGCCGCCGACCCGTATGAAATGGAAAACCTGGCCAACGACCCGTCGGAAGCCAAGCACTTGGCCAAGCTGCGGAAGGAATTGGATCGCTGGATGAACGCGCAGAGCGACCCCGGCGCGCCGGTCGACACGCCCAAGGCCATCCAAGCCTCAAAAGACGGAAACCACCTCCACGGCAGTCCGACAACCCAATCGACCAGATAAAAGACCGTAGTCTCTCTACCTTCAAACCCTATTGAATCTTACCTGCCGCTTGGTCAAGAGCAGCATTCGCAGCTGACTTCAGCCATTGCAACTGCAGCAGGCACGGATGCTGTTCACCACATCCTTTTGGGTCGATTCGCCGGACCACGTGCTGACACCCTTGAAATCCAGTGTCACAGGCCAGACAACTCCTCCCATTTCCTGGGCACGCAGCAGGCACGCCCGCCGATGGCCCGACCGGGTGTAAACCACCATGCCCCCACCGCCACCTGCACCGCAGGTTTTGCGCCCAAGTATATGCTCCTCAAGATCGCGACAGTACTTTCGATGCACGCTACTGTCACAACTGGCATGGAGACGATAAAGATTCTCACAAGACAGGTTGAGGTTGTCAATGTAGCCTGCCATATCGCCACACTCCAGAGCCGTCACCATCAAGTCCGCGGCAACCCGCAGGGAAACTAGGGCACTAAAAGTCGGCGAGTCTTCCGTGCCGTAGGAGTCGAGAATATCTTGATGAATATTCCCAGAAACATGGGCCTCGCTAGTATAGATCATGAGTGAATTTTGCTCTAGATCCATAAGTGTGTCGTTGGAAATCTTCAGAGGTTGATGAGCAACCCCGCCCCCCTTGGTGTACTCCAATTTGTTGATGCCACCCAAAGCGGCTGCGAAGGAATCTTGACTGCCTCCAGGGTAACCCAAGTCCCCGCGCTCAATGTCATTGGCAACCTGTGCCGTCTCACTCGGTGTCCGAACCCGGCCAAACGCATGATCCAATGCGGCGACCACTGCCACCCCAAGGGCACCACTGCCACCCAGGCCCGCACCTGCCGGCACATCAGACTCCGTGACAAGCAGTATGGACTCATCCTCCGGAACCAACCTTCGAATGAAGGCCTGGAGAAAATCCAGTCTGCCCTTGGGTAGAGCTGAAATTGAATCAGAAGTGACACCCTGCCGAAGGTCCTCCGAGTAAATAGTGACTCCATTACCCGCCGATAAACGATCAACGGAAGCAAACACATGCCGGTTAATCGCAAAGTTCACGACAGTGCCACCCTGCTCAACTGAAAAGGGGGGCGCATCGGTGCCACCCCCAGCGGGGTCAACGCGGACGGGTGCTCGACTACAGGATTTCAAAATGAAGAGTTGTCTCGAGAAGGTTCAACTTACTTCAGGTTAAACCAATCTATTGGGCTGTGATCTCTCGGCATAAATCCACCATGTATTTTAGATTGTCAGGAGGAGCGGGAGGCGCCACCGAACAAGCTGAGGAAAGGATGAATCCATCCATCTCCATCGCCGCCCCGAGAACCTGAGTTACATCCTCCTTGACCTTGGATATGTCACCACGCAGTAGTGTGTTCACCGGGTCAATATTGCCCTTGATGAAAATTCGACCCTTGAGCAGGTGAACCGCCTCAGCAATATCAACATCCCCCAATGGCGGCGGATCCAGGCACTCAATGCCGCTCACACCCACCTGGCAAAGAAGATCCAACCGGTCCCCGATCGCCCCGCATGTGTGCGTGTAGATGGGTTTACCCTCCTCGCGGACCGCCTTTGCCAAACGACCCTCGAACGGCAAAATAAACTCCTCATACATGTCAGGGCTCAAAAAACCGCTGCCAGCAAACGGGCTACTGACCTTGATAGCATCCGCACCCCGCCGAACCTGGGCCACGGCAAGGGCGGTCGACCAATCAGCGGTTCGATCCATGATTTCCAGCGATCGCTCCGGATCATCCAGCAAGGCCATCAAACCCTCCTCCATTCCTAGGATATTCAGGAAATGATCAAACGGTGCACGCACCTCCCCGTGCACGGAATAGTCGCCACCAACACGATCGATAACCCGGTCGAGGGTGGCAAACACATTATCCTCGAACCCCTCCGGATCAACGATCGGAAGCGTTGCCTTGCTGGCTTGAAAGGCAACAAAGCTTTCGGGTGCCCAGGAAAGCAGATTCTCCAGGTCAAGTTCATCCATAGTGGGACGGGCAAACTCAGCAGAGGGCTTGTAGTAGGCGTCGTCATCACGGGTGCATTCAATTCTCGAACCATCTGACATGAATAAAGTCGGAGTCTCTCCATCATAATCGGTCCGCTCCACAAGATTCATAATCCCGTGCACCCGACCCGGCTTGTGACAGAGGACGCCGTCAAAATCATAAAGCTCGCGCATACGCACAAGGCAATCGGCCCAAAGTTCGTTGTCCGTGAAATAATCAATCGGATGAACACCCGTATTGATGATGGTGTGACCGTTGGCCATCTGGCACATGACCGGCGTCCTTTCTGGCCTTTGCAGGTTCATGGCCATCGCAACAATTTCCTTGGAAGTCATGGCAAGTTAACCTTTCAGCTCGCTAGCATTCAATGAATGCGTTGATTAAAATCAGGAAAATCATGATGTCTTGTTCGATTCTCTTGGGTAAATGGCCTTGAAAAGTTCAACTGCATCCGCAGCATCAGCACCATACCCATCCGCACCAATTTCATCGGCAAACATCTCACTGACAGGAGCCCCTCCGACACAAATTTTGACGTGATCCATTCCCTCCTCCCTGAAGGCATCAATCACAACCTTCATGTAGGGCATTGTCGTGGTGAGTAGCGCGCTCATTCCCACGATACCCGCGCCATGCTCCCTGGCAGCCGTAACAAAGGCTGCCGCTGACTGGTCTACGCCCAAGTCGACCATCTTAAACCCGGCGCCCTCTCCCATCATACACACCAGGTTCTTGCCAATATCGTGCAGATCCCCCTTGACCGTCCCCATGACAATCGTGGCAGTTGAAGTCGCCCCCCCCTTCTTGATCAAGAGCGGCTTTAGGACAGCCATTCCGGCCTTCATGGCGCGCGCCGCAATCAGCACCTGAGGCACATAAATTCGATTGCGCTTGAAGTCCTCCCCGACAACGCTCATAGCCGCGATGAGTCCTTCCTGGAGAACCTCTTCAACATCACGGCCCTCTGCCAGGGCTGCCTTGGTCAACTCCTCTACTTTGGGCGCCTTTCCCTCATAGAGAAACTGGTTCATTATCGCATAATCCGGCATGGTTTTTTCTCAATAGCAAGCGCCCTTGTGGAGCCACTTGGTACAATAAAATTGGTTTAATGAAAAGAAGAAGCAACGCGCATAGTGGCATACAAACAAACCTGTCCATTGTTTTAGATTACCCATCCGAGACCCTGCAACATGGCAAACTCTACTTTAAAAACAGTCCTCTCACTCAACCACACCGAGTAGCATTTTGCCGATGGTTCGAACGGCGGCTTCGTCGCCTTGAAGATGGATGGTGCGGTGGATGTGGGCGGCGCTTTCTCCCGGCTTGACCGCCAACGCCGGTGAGGAGGATTCCAACTCGTAAAACGGGCCAAGCGGCTTGACTCCCGGACTCGGTGGCCCGTCGTTGTAGCTGTTCACCACGTCGCCCTTGAACGGTTCCGCCTGCAGTTTCCACATGGAGTTGACGTAATCAGTTGCCCCTTCCGGCTTGGTGTATTGCACAATGGTCAGCAGTTGCCGTGTGGCGTCGTAACTGCCGAGCACCGGCTTGGCGCGTTGCGGGGTCAGACCGATCTTGCTGCGATACTGGCCGTCACCGGAAAACCGAATTACCCCATCCGCCACCTTCAGCCGATCGGCCGGCACGGTGCCGAAGTAGTCGGCGTTGACTATCGGGCCGAGCTTGGCTTCGTCGCCCTCCACATACGGCACCAACACGGTCGTCTGCTCGGAATGCTTGTACATGCCGAGAATCCAGATCGACAGCAACCCTCCCTGCTTCGTCCACGCCGTGTCGCCGGTGTTGGTCAAGATGTTTTCCGTCTCGTAGGCAACCGCGTGGATGCCCTCCGGCAAATCCGCGCCAAGCAGATCGCTTATCTTCACACGGTTGTACAACCGCACGGTGCGATCGATCCGTATGCTGAACTCGGTGTCGGAGTAGTTTTTGATTTTCGCCTCATGCCGGAACGTCACCTCGCTATCCGTCCTCGACAGCACCTGATACGGCGCGGTGTCAATGACGGCCGGCGTCTGCCAATGTTCGAGATCGAAAGGATCACTCTTTTTGAAGAAGATGGAAAACTGGCCGCCTTCCGGGCCAAGCCAAAAACGATCCTCGCCGCCGAAGGCGTTGATGTGCGGACCAAATTCGCCGGCGGTGATCAGGTCGTAATTGATCCAGCCGTGGCTCTGGCTTTCGCCTCCGCCGACGGTGCTCGTCATCACGCGCCCTTGGTAAGCAGGCACAACAGCGACCTGCGGCGACCCACCCCCCTGGCCAAGCACGATGACCTCGACATGTTCTTTCAGGAACGCAACATCCTCGGAGAATGTCATTTCTTTTTTGGGGTGAATACCGGTGACCGGCTTCGCCAATGGGAATCTGCTGCAGCACCCGGCTTGGCCTATCGCCAGCAACGCAGCAAAGGCTGTGGATGGGAGCGTACCCGGTTTCATCATGCAGTGGACCGCCGGGTCAATTCCCGGTGCGCTTGGGCGGGAGCGGAACCGGCGGCCGGATGTTAGGGATGGACTTGGGCTCGTTGCCCGGAACGATCAACTCCGGCTCCGCGCCGCTCTTTTTGTTCGACGGGAGATCGTCCGGCCGGGTGAGTTGAAAGCCTCCGTCGACGATGATTTTTCCGTCCTTGAAATCCAGTCGCGGGCGGTTGCCGGCGATGAGGTAGTGGCGGCGCGTGATGATTTTTCCCTGAGGATCGATCACTGAGTAGTTGTATTTCCGGGCACCGGTCTGGCAGAGCACGTGCAGGTTGCTCTGAGGCCCGACCTGCGCCTTCGGTTTGTTGAACGACACCATAGGGCAGACTGGCAACACCCTGTGCACTTTGCCACCGAGGCCGTCGTCCACGCGGGCGTAGAGGCTCATCGCCTTGAGGTGCTTGGCCTGCTGGAGGACGTAGCGCCGAACCTGCCTCGGCTGGCCGGGCGGATCGCCCTTCTTCAACGGCAGCCCGAATATCTGCTCCCACAGTACGGTGCCGTTGGTGATGTCGAACTTGACCGGCTTGGCGGTGAGTTGTTTACCCCATTGTTTGATGTGCAACGTGGCGGTGAGGGTGTAGCGACCGGCACGCTCGAGCGCATAATGCGGCGCTATGTCCACCTCCTTGGTTGCGCGAATGGAGGACTCGACGGTGAACCGCCCCTTCACGGGTGGGGAGTCGGTGATGGGGGTGATCTCCGCTCCGGTTTCTGACTCGATCTGGAACTGCAGCCAATGGTTGTCCTCGCCGAACACCAGCGTTTGGCCGGAAAAATTGACGATTTTCAGCTTGGCCAACATGGATTCCCTCGGCAGAAACCGGCTCTTTTGCAACTCAAGTGTCACCGTCACTTGGGCCTGCACGCTCGCCGCCAAGAGCGGCAATAACAGGCACAGCGCCGCAGCGCGCCAACGCAGCGCGAATGTCGTGGCGGCAACCGTGTCAGGGCAATTCAAGTTCATCCCGGTAATTCTGACGCTTGGCCAGGCGCATTTGATCAAAACAAAAATTGCCTTACGTAGGACTTGCGCTTGAGCCGCTCGAACCACTTGTCCTTACGGGCTTGTTCCTCGTTCTCCAACAGGGTCTGCTCAATCTGCGCGCGTACCTCGGACAAGGTGCCAAGCTTGGCCTGATTCATCTCCTCGCAACGTAATATGTAGCACCCCTGCGGCATCACCACGACGGGGCTCATCTGGCCTTGGCCAAGCGCAAATGCCGCTTGATCCAGCTCCGGGGCCAGGCCACCCCTCTTGATCCAGTCAGGCTTGAGCCCTCCCGATGCCCGGTATTGGTCGGTGTAAACCGAAGCGACCACGGCAAAAGAGTCGCCCGACTGCAGGACTTGGTGAATTTCATTGGCCAACTTCAGGGTGCCCTCCGCGCCTCCGTGTTTCCTGGCTTCCAGAAAAATAAACCGGAGCCGAATCTCGACACCTGAACGAAACATGTCCTTGTTGGCCACATAATATTCTTCAATCTGCCGAGGGGAAACCACGATATTCGCCTTCGAGGTGAACTGGCCTTGCATCACCATTTGGATGATCTTCTCTCGCTGATACCGGGCGAACTCCTCGTAGGTCATGTCACTCTGCTGGAGGGACTTGATGAGGGTGACCCGGTTGCCGTACTCTGATCGGATATCCTCCTTGATACGCTGCTCGATGATGGACTCGGGGAGTTTGTAGCCCTTCTCCATGTACTCGAACAAAACCAGCTCGCGGCGAATCAGCGCCTCCAGTGTGTCGGCCTGAAGCTGGGTATATTTCTGGCCATAAAGCTGCGGCTGCCGGGCGTATTGGCGGCGCAACAGAATGGCCTCCCGCTTCATGGCATCCATCACCATTTGACGGGTGATGATCTTGTCGTTCACCTCGGCAACGATGCTGTTCCGATAGGAGGGGGTAGTCTGCCCCACCGCCCCATGGGCGAGGAGAACAGCCGCGATGGCGGTAATCAATCGACTCAAGTTCCTTATCATCGGCACCGCGGATGCTAGGCCCAGTGAGCAAGACGGGTCAAGCGGTGTCAACCCTTTCGCGCCGATTCTGCCAGCGCTTCCTCCACAGCGGCCTCGAAGAAAAAACGTTCCTCGCCAAACGCGGGCTGCAGATCCGACAACCAAGTGGCCTTCGGGTCGTACTTCGCGAAAAAGACCCGGTTGGCCCACTTGGGATCGCGGCCCTGCAGGAATTTCAGCACAAACACCTTCTCGCCCGCCACCTCGGTGATGCCGTCCACCAGCACCTTGCCCGGCAGCGCGGACATCGACGGGCCGCGCACGGTGCGGCACAGGCCGGCCACCTGGCTGTACGCCTCGGTGAACACCTTGTAAGCCCGGGCGAGCGGCACCTCGAAGTAGGCCTTGGCCCCGGTGTCGCGCTCCACAAACATGTAGTACGGCACCATGCCAAGCTGAACCTGTTGGCGCCAGAGCTGCGCCCATACATTGGCGTTGTCGTTGACCTTGCGAATGAGCGGCGCTTGGCAGCGGATCACCGCGCCGGCGTTTAGCACGCGATCGACCGCCTGCAGTGCCACCTCCGGCTCCAGTTCCCGCGAGTGGCTCGAGTGCGCCATCAGCGCGAAGTGTTTGCCGGCCGCCTTCACTTCGCCGATGAGTCGCAGAAAGTCGTCGGCGTCCTCACCCTCGGTGAATCGGTACGGCCAGTAGGCCAACGCCTTAGTGCCGATGCGGATGCTGTGCAGACTCGGCAGCTTTGCCCTCAGCAACGGCTCGATGTATCGGCGCAGCACTGCGGTCTTCATCACCATCGGGTCGCCACCGGTGATCAGCACGCTGCTCACCTGCGGGTTGTCCCGCACGTAGTCCACCAGTTGGGAGGCTTCCCGGCTGGCGAACTTCAGGTCGGCATCGCCGACAAACTGCGCCCAGCGAAAACAGTAACTGCAGTAGGCGTGGCAGGTCTGCCCCTGGCCCGGAAAAAACAAAACCGTCTCCTGATATTTGTGTTGCATGCCGCCGACCACCTCACCGTCGAGCGACGGTACGTTGAGCTGCATTTGCCCGGCGGGATGCGGGTTGAGTTGCCCCCGTATTTTATCCGCTGACAGCTTGATCTCCGTCTCGGAGGCCCCCTTGGCCACCAAGTCGCGCATGTGCAGAAAATCCTTCTCCTCCAGCATGCCGCGCTGCGGGAAGGTCAGCTGAAAAATCGGGTCATTGGGCACCGACTTGGGATCGATCAGGTTTTCGATCACGTAGTCGTTGACGCGAAACGGCAACACAGCCGACACCGCCAACATGTCGGTCACCTGATCAGCATCGAGCCTCAGTTTCTCCGCGATCCGGGGAAGATCACGCCGGGTGCTTGCCTTGAATTTCATCATCACGGTTCCTTCACGGATCGTCGACTCGCCGCCCATTCCGCAGGCGGCATTGACCTAAGTCCTCAATCCATCAGGTCGATCATTCTAACACAATCCCCTGTAGTGAAAAGGTTTACTTTTTGGATCATTTTTATGTGAAAAAACGCGGGCCAAACGCGGCTTTTGCCTTGCTCCGGAGGGTCGCCGCGTTATGTTCACCCCCCTTTCACAATGATGACTTTTCGACTAATTACATTGCTGTGCCTCGGCGTCGCTTGGGCTGCGCCAGGCACGTCCCACTTGGCCAAGGCCTCCGATGGGCCAATCCGCGTGCTCTTCCTTGGCCACGAAAGCGAGCATCACGACTCCAACCTATTTTACCCGATGCTCTCCCGCGCGCTTGGCCGCGATGCAATCTATTTTGACTACGTGACATCCGTTGAGGAAGCCCTTGGCGATGCCGCGCGCTTGGCCGAATTCGACGCCCTGCTGCTCTACGCCAACCACGGCAGGATCGAGCCGCACCAATGGACCAACCTGAAGAACTATGTCGAGAACGGCGGCGGCTTCGTGCCGGTGCATTGCGCGAGCTGGTGCTTCGCCAACGAGCCGGGCTTCGATCAACTTGTCGGCGGGCGGTTCAAGAGCCACCAGGGCACGGAGTTTGCCGCCAAGATAGTGAAGCC
>JASLKI010000192.1 GCA_030747575.1 Verrucomicrobiota bacterium
TTCGCTCAATTAAGCGATCCAAGTCCTTGATCTGCTTGGTTCCAGCCTCCTTGCGCAGCTTTGACAGTTCCTCCTTGGACTGCTTCGGCTTGGGTGCGGCCTTTGCCTTGGCCTTGCGCTTGGGCTTGGGTTCCTCGATCACGATGATGGGCGTGGGCCGTTGTTCCCATAGGATGCTGTGGTCGCTGTGCTTCAGGTAGAGGCGGTTGGTGCGGTTACCCTCAAGGTGCGTGGCACCGGCCCGCTTGCCGCGCTTGGCCAGCAGCAACTCGTAAAGCCCCTCGTCTCTCGTGGTGCGGAGAAGGTTGATGACGGGCACATTCGCAGTAGGCCTTTGCTGGCCCTAGAACGCCTCTTGAATCGATGATTGAATCCGCTGAGGGTAAACTTGCATGTGATTATTATAATCGCTTCTGGGGGCGAATTTGAGGCGGGTTTACACTGGGTAAAGATTTGATATTAGTATGGGTTGGAATGGGTAAACATAGGTAAGTGATGAACTCGGCAACCACATTCGTGCATCAGTCTTTTGCTTGACCGCACCTGTGGGCTTATGCCGCCACCACTTTGAATTGATCCTGCGCGTCCTCGGGGTAGATATTCCAGAATTTCTCCGCCTGCTCCTTCTTCACCAGCTTTCGGTAGTGCCTGAACAGGATCGACTCCGTGTGGCCCGCTTGCAGGGCGGCCTTGGCAGCGTTCTCGTGTGCGGCCAGATAGTAGCTGCAATAGGAATGGCGCAGGCAATCGTGTGGCCACTTGTCGAACCCCATTTCCGCCTTGGCCTCGGCGATCAAGGTGTGCCACCTGTGGTTCAAGTTGGGCAGCGGCATCTTCCCTCCGAGCTTGAGCCACTCGAGGCAGTTGTCGCTGATGTCAACGAACCTTCTGCGCCGCGTCTTGGTTTGTTTTCCCTTCAACTCAATTTCGCGATCGGCAATGGAGATGTTTGCTTGGGTCATGCGCCTGACCTCGGACGGACGGATGCCGCAAAACAGATTCAACGCCGCCGGTGTGAGTAACTCGGGATCGTGTTTTCTCGTGATCTCCAGAAACTCGATGACTTGATCGAGTTTAAGGTAGCACGGCTCGGAATCGTCGAGGATGAACCCCTCCAGCTTGGCTCCCGGATTGGTGCTTAAGAAATCCTTCTTGATGCACCAAGTGAAGAACCCCCTGATGCGCTTGAGGCTGGTCGCTTTGGTTATGGTTGCCCAATCCCCACCGCGCACTCCTCCCTCGTCAACCCAAGACTCAATCATCTCCGGCGAGATGGTGGCAACCTGTGTGTCCGCCCCGATGTAATCCCTGAAGTCATACATGAGGGACTTCAGGGTGGACAAGCTGGCGCGGGCAACCCCCATCCTGACCTTTGACCCCAGAAAGCCCGTGGCCTTTGGCTGCTGTTCCCAGTTCTTGTGCCGCTTGTCCGGGCCTGTCGTTCCCAAGGCATCGCCCAGAGTGCACTTCTTTAGGAACTTGTTACCCCTGCCTTGGGTCTCAAAATAATCAACCGCTGACCTCAGAGTGAACCCAATGTCTCGAGACCGCTCGAAGGCGTCCATCATGTCGGCCCGGTCGCCGTTCGTCAGACCGAGCCACCATTGCTGGGCCGTGGTGTCCTTGGACTCGGCCTTCAACCATCGCTCGGCCTGCGGCTTGGTATCGAAGAACATCCGCTGCCGCTTGCCGTTGACCCTTCCGTCGACGAGCCAAACCAGCTCGCCCCTCTGCTTGATTTGCTTAACCTTCATCGTTCGTAATTTTTAAACCTAAATCGGTTCCTGAAAACGATGTGCTCTCTTTCCCGATGACAGTCAAGTTCTGCTGCCACTTGCTGCCACTTTTGGGCTGTTAAACCGTCCAAATCCGGGTTTTTCCCGGTTAGTACGGGTAAGAGAAGAAGTGGGGTTTACCCCCGAGTTTATTGGCTAATGTTGGTTTTATTGAGAAAAGTAAAAAAAACAATCTCACTCGCGGGTGATAAATTCGTCGAGGTTCAGGAAAATGCGGGTGAGTGTGGCCCATGCACTCGCTTCTGCGTCACCATTGAAGGTCTTAGCTTCGGTTTCGTTTTCTCCATAGTACAATTTAGCCTTCCTCAGAAGGGTTAAGAATGCGGCAACTTCCTTTGTTGAAGGCTTCCGTGCGGTACAGAGTTGGAATCCCATGGCGATGCGTTCAGTATCACTGTTTCGTTCCTTTATAAGACGCCTGGCCATCGCCTTGCCCGCATCGGTGAACACGGAATTATTCAGTGTGGCTAGGGCAGCGATGGGGGTGTTGGAAATATTTCGTTTCACGCAGGTGACATTGCTGTCGGGGCAATCAAATGTAATGAGATTCGGGTGCGGTGATGTGCGTTTGAAAAAGGTGTACATACCGCGACGATACTGGTCTTCACCTCCACTGACTGCCCATTTGAAATTATTGGCATAACTCAGTTGGGCTACTCCTAGTGGTAGTGGAGGATAGACACTTTCGCCCCCTACTTTTCGTGAGAGTTGACCGCTGGCGTCAAGGGTTAGATCGCGTACGATCTCGGCTTCCACACGGAAACGGTTTTGGCGGTGGAGTAAATGATTGTTGGGGTCTGTGGGCGCCAATTCCGGGCGGTGGATTGAGGCCTGCTGATACGTTGCGCTTTGGGTGATGAGCCGGATCATCTCTTTGCGACTCCATTTGCGGCGGACAAACTCACCGGCTAACCAATCGAGCAAAGCCGGATGGGTGGGGGCATCGCCACGCACACCGAAGTCGTTGATGCTGCGTACCAGGCCTTCGCCGAACAGATTGGCCCAAATTTGATTTACGATGACACGCGGCACAATCGGATTGTGTCCGCTCACGAGCCACCGGGCCAGATCGAGCCGGTCTCCTTCGCCTCGGTTACTTATCTTTGGCAAAGTGGCAAAGGTGTCTGCAAAGACCTTCTCACGGGGTTGTTTGAATTCGCCGCGATGTAAAATAGGCGTTGTCCTTGGGTTGTCTTTTCGTTGGGAAATGACCCGGACACTCATTACCGGTGGTTTTGGGGCGTTGCTGTTGAGCTTTTCTAATTCGGCCTTCAACCGGATGACTTCGGAATCCCTGGTTTGGCCGAAGCCGAGGAGGGACTCGATTTCTTGTGCGGTTCGTTTGGTGGAATTATTTTCAAGCAGTTTCACAATGTTTTCTGGAATGCCGTCGGTGGGATTTTGCCCCGTACGGCAGACAATGCGAAAGCGTCCGATGGTGTGTTGTGACCCGTATTCCTGATCGAGCACGATGTGCAGGTAGATGCCTGTATCGATTTCCAGCGGTTCGGCCAGTGTAATATCGAGGTTGTTTGGCTTTCCGTATTCATTGGCTATGGCCCAGCCTGTGCCGTTCTTGCCGGCTCCGCTTTTTCCGTCGATGGCGTTTTTTGCAGGCCAGTCCTTCTGGGAATATGTGGCGGTTGCATTGCCAAGTTTCAACAGTTGCGGGGTCTTGCTAGAGAAGTCCGCATTGGCGTTGGCATATATCCGCACATCATTAAGTACAAAGTTGCCATGAGGCGTCCGTCCGGGGCCTTTCGCGGCAAGGGATTCGTCAGGCAGGACTTCAATCCGAATACCGGTGATACGGTTCAGACCGGTTTTATAGTTCACTTCATACTCTGCTATTTCAGGGTTTTCGCCACTGACGAGCAGGGAGCCGTCATCTTTTTTGGTGAATTCAACCTTGTCACTAATGTCTGCGCGGGCCGATATAAGTTCCATGGAGTGAAACTTCATAGGTTCACTTTTTCGGTTGCTAATTTCATCGCGCAACGACTTCTCCAGCACTGCAAGCTGCTTCTTCAAAGTAGCATTTCTTTTTGTGATTTTTGTCGTTAGATCTTTCACATTGGATTTGTGGGATTCTTTGGCTTTCGCGAAGTCGGCGAATGCCTGTTGGGAGCGCGGAATGTTGGTGCTGGATTCGTCGCCGTTGTTGAAGTAGGCGAACAGTTGATAATATTCCTTCTGTGTGAGCTGATCGTATTTGTGATTATGACATCGCGCGCAGCCGACAGTCAGTCCTAGCCAGACGGAGCCCAAGGTCTCCTCGCGATCCATCACCGCAGCGACGCGCCATTGCTCCTGGTCAGTACCACCCTCGGTGTTGGTTAGAGTTTGGCGGTTGAACGCGGTGGCGAGTTTTTGCAAGTCAGTCGCATTTGGCAGTAGATCGCCGGCAAGTTGTTCTATGGTGAACTGGTCGAACGGTAGATCGGCGTTGATAGCGTTAATGACCCAATCGCGGTAACGCCAAGCGTTCATGCGCGGATTATC
>JASLKI010000193.1 GCA_030747575.1 Verrucomicrobiota bacterium
TTAATAACTTGAAGACCCACTTCCCGGTGGAGAAAGGGATTCTGTTCCGCAAAGTCACCGGCACAGTCAAGGCAGTTGACGGCGTGTCTCTGAGCTTGGCCAAGGGCGAGGTGCTTGGCCTCGTCGGCGAGTCTGGCTGCGGCAAATCCACCCTGGGGCGCACCGTCCTGCAACTCATCAAGCCCACCGAAGGCACCGTCAGTCTCGGCAGCCGAACCCTCACCGATTTGAACGGCAAGGAACTCCGCTCAGCGCGCGCCGATTTCCAGATGATTTTTCAGGACCCGTACGCCTCGCTCAATCCGCGCATGACGGTGTACTCTATGCTCGCAGAGGCGATCCAGGCACATCGCAAAGTGTCCAAGGCCGACCTGGCCAGGGCGGTCGGCGCGTTGATGGAAAAAGTCGGCCTGGCTGCGCGCTTCATGCGCAAATATCCGCACGAGTTTTCCGGTGGCCAACGCCAGCGCATCGCCATCGCCCGCGCGCTGGCAGTCGAGCCCAAGCTCATCATCGCCGATGAGCCGGTCTCCGCACTGGACGTCTCGATCCAGGCACAGATTTTGAACCTCCTTAGCGACCTCACACGCGAGATGGAACTCACCATGATTTTCATCTCGCACGACCTGTCGGTGGTGAAACATATCTCCGACCGCATCGCCGTGATGTACCTCGGACGCATCGTCGAGATAGGCCCGGCGACGGAGGTGTTCGAGCACCCGCAGCACCCGTACACCAAGGCGCTCTGCAGCGCGGTGCCAATGCCCGACCCCGACAGCGAGCGCACCCGTAAGCGCATCCTTTTACCCGGAGACCCACCGTCGCCGCTCAACCCGCCCAGCGGCTGCACGTTCCACCCCCGCTGCCCCCACGCTGAGGAGCGCTGCCAAGCCGCTTGGCCAAGTTTCGAGTCGCTGAAAAACGACGCTCACAAGGCCGCCTGCGTCCGCCTGGCCGAATTGAACCAGTAACTCAGCCTTTTCGACAGAGACCAAGCTTTGGAGGTGCGATTACTGTGAGCTGGAATCAAGAAAATGACTGCCTCCTCCCTTCCTAAAAGTAATGGAGGTTTTTGGGGTGTGCGCACACCGTTTGCACCAAGCCGTTGTCCCGTTTATTATGGTTGGGTGATTGTTCTTGTGGCGACAATCGGTTCTATCTTTAGCATTCCTGGCCAAACAATGGGGTTTAGTGTCTTTACGGATGTGTTGATGAAGGAACTTGGCCTCAGTCGTGTGGAACTTAGTTTGGCTTACTGCATTGGAACTGTCGCGAGTGGCTTGACGCTTCCATGGCTTGGAAACATCTTGGATCAGTCTGGGGAACGGAAGATGGCAGTTGCTTCAGTCATTGCGACCGGGTTGATTTTATTATACATGGCCAAGGTGGCAGTGATTAGTCATTCGCTTGGCAAAGTGCTACCCACTGGTGTTGCGGCGTTTGTGGTGGTTGGTATTGGCTTTTATCTTATCCGTGCATCAGCTCAAGGTGTGCTGTCCTTGACATGCCGAAACGCTATCGGGAAATGGTTCAACCACAAACGTGGCTTGGCCTTGGCTATTAGCGGGGTCCTAGTGTCATTCAGTTATTCGTTTGCGCCACAAGGGCTCAATTGGCTGATTGAACGACACGGTTATGATGGTGCTTGGTTTACGATGGGAATAACCACTCTAATTGTAATGGGTCCTTTGGCTTGGTTGCTTTTCCGAAATAAACCAGAGGAAGATGGCATGGAAATGGATGGGGGTAGTAAGCCGATGAAAAAGCCAGCCAACCCGGACATGTATATAAACCGGGAGTTCACTCGTGGTGAAGCGATGAAAGACTACTCCTTTTGGGTGTTCAACATTACATTTTCTTTTTATGGACTATATGCAACAGCATTCACGTTCCACATACTGTCACTGGGAGCAGAATACAATATCGAGAGTGATCGGATTCTCTCACTGTTTGTTCCAATTGCAGCAACAAGCGTAATAACCAATTTGGTTTTCGGATTAATAAATACCCATCTGAGACTGAAGTCTCTTTTGTTCGTTATGAATCTTGGCTGTGTCATGGCTGCACTCGGCATGTTTTTCCTAGATAAACCCGGAGGAGTGCCGGCGTATGTGATAGGCAACGGTATTGCCAGCGGGGGGTTCGTAAGTTTGACGGGAATCGTGTTCCCCCGTTTCTACGGACGGCTTCACCTTGGAGCAATCAGTGGGGTGAACATGTCCGCAATGGTGATTGGAAGTGGGCTTGGGCCACTATTATTTGGTTTATGCCAACATCTAAGCGGCAGTTATAAGGAAATGCTTATCGCGAGTATTATCGTCCCTACGCTATTAGCGATTCTCAGCCTAAGAGCTGACAATCCACAAAGCAAATTGGTCAATAAAATCTCCTCCGCAAACACGGCGGCAAGACGGGTGCAGAATTGAAAGCTGAAGGGAAATGAAGCCCCTCCTGGTCACAACAATCGCAGCCGGTCTGTTGGTGGGCTCGGCGACATGATGGATTCGGTCACCCTAGATTTGGTCGTGAATCAGTTGCCGCGTAGCCGGATAAAGTTCCGGCTTTGCCCTTGGCCGACTGGATCACCGAATCGGAAGGTGACCGTTGCGGTGCCGTCGCCGTTGTCAACTTTCGATACGGGTTTGATCGTGGCAGGGTCCGGCGACCAGGTGATAAGGTCACTGGAAACCTCAACTGTCAGCGACGCATTGGCGCTGAGGTTCTTGCGGAATGTCAGGAAAAGATAGTCGTTGACCACCCCGTCAACGTCGATGCTCTGGACCGTGAGACCAAACACGGGAGCGTCGGAGGCCAAGTCGGGGCGGGAGCCGAAGAGAAACTCCCAATAGTTGCTGAGTCCGTCTCTGTCGTCGTCGTCGTTCGGCTTGCCCTTGATTCCGTTCGAGGCGGCCCAGGCAGTGTAGGTGAGCACTGCCGGCTCCGCTTTGCCGGGCGATCCGCCGAGATGGTGGCTAGTAGTCCAACTGGCTGGTTCGCTGTGCGGAGGTCCGGCGACTGGATTGGAAAGAATCAGGCTCAACCCATTGCCGTCCGCCTCTGTCGGCCATGGAAGCTGGTCGTTGTAGATGAAATCGTGGATCGGTTTTTGACCGTCTCCGGTGATGATCAGCTGTTCTCCGTCATTGTTGAACCGGCCGGTGTACTCGAACGACTGGATGCCCTCTATGGGGCCATACCTGGCCTCGAAGGCTGCGCGGTTGCGGATGAGAAGTAGGCGCTTGCCGGCCTTCAGGACGGTATTGCCGGGGAAGGCAAAGTTGATCCCTAGCGCGAAGCGGATGCCGGTCAGGTCGAGGGCGGTCCTGCCGATGTTTAGAAATTCAAGGAACTCGAAATCGTCGCGATTGCTGCTTTCGGCCAGCTCTGCTGGAGTGGTCGGATTCGCGGGGTGGTAATGCAGTTCGGAGACGACGAAGTTGGTGGCGTCGACCGAGAGTCCATCGATGGTGTAGAACACTTCATTAAGGGCACTCCATTTTTTGTTGTCGGTGTTGTAGGAGCGAGCCTTTAGAACTGTGGCCTCTTTGAAAAAAAGCGGGGCTGAAAGATTATTACCACCATCTTGGCTGGTCTCTCCGCGGAGCATCATGTCAAAACTGATGTCGGAACTGCTGCCGCTGGCCTGGTGAATTTCGACCGCGATGGTATTGGTCCCTGCTGAGAGCACGTCGGTCATAAGGGGGCTTCCGCTCCCACTATTATAAATGGTAGCGATCTCCTCCGGGGTAATGGCACGGGCCCAAACCCCGAAATCATCCACGATTGCAGCAGCATAGTCCCCGGTACCGCTCGATCCGATCGCAAGATACGTCCAATCATCAAACAGTGTGCCACTGTTTGTGCCTTCATGCCAAAGCTCTCCGTCAATCCAGATTTCTTTGTGGTCTTCATTCTTGATGAACACAAAGTGATGCCACTCTAGGAAGTCTATGTCCGAATTCTTCACAATACGGGTGTCTCCACCCCCGCAGCAACCGGCAGTGTCAAAGTAAATGTTGTTGTTGCCCCATGGTATGTGGGCCTGAAAATTACGAGCATTGCTCGGTGCACTCGCCGCCCTGAACCAAAACGTCGAGGAGTTTCTCACCACGTGGAGCTTCTGCCACAACGACACACTCATCGCGTTGGCATCCGATGCTGGCTTCAGCCATCCGGTGGCTTCAGCATTAACCCTGATCCAGTTTTCTGCTTCACCCAAATTAACGGCACTGCCAATGACACCTTCGGCATCTACCACGATTCCCTGTACCTCGCCCCGGATTCCTGCAACCTTGTCAACAATATCAGAAGCACTATCGAACGGCCAGTAGGCTATCAATCCAGGTACAAGCTCGAAGCTTGGCAAGGTGAAATCTTTCCAGTTGGCTTCATCACCGATGGAGCCATTGGCAAAGCTGCTGAACGTCGCAACGTCGGAGAGATTTTGGCGAAGTATTTCTACGCCGTTGATATAGACGGCGATTCCGTCATCGTATTTGAGTTGCAACGGAAAGTTCAAGAATTCCGACGGATTCGGGATGTTGACGGTAGTGCGGAAATAGGTCGTCAGATGTTTCGCCGAGGGATCTGGGCCAAAGCCAACAATTTGCCCGGCTCCTTCACCGTCGGCGCCGTATCCGAGCTCGGACGGGCCTGATTTCCAACCCGAATCGTCGAAACCTTGCGATCGCCAGGCGGTGCCTTGATCGGAGCCGTCATCAAGGTATTTCCAGGTGTGTCCGGTGGAGAGGAAGCTAACCGGGTCGGGGTCGCTGACATCAAAGGAAGAGGTCAGAGCATTGGGGTTCGGCGCTCCACCGGGCAGGCGGGGGTCGCTGCCGTCAAGTGTGTAATAGATGGTGTTGGCGTCGGTGGTCATGGTAACAGGGGTGTCTGGAGACACCGAACCGCCATGCTGGCTGTAGACCGGCGCAATGATGTCGGGATACATACCTGCGGACTTGAAACGACCGATCATGGTCTTTGTAAGGCCGGGGAAATGATTATTAAAGAGGTTGTTTTGGTACGACTCCCACGACGTTGGTTCGCGGAACAGATTGCCCCAACGTGCAGCTTCAGAGATGAATCCGAGTCGAGCTTCATTGACGCGCCTTTCCAATCGCTGGATGTTTTTCGAGGGTGTCAACGCCCCGTTGTTGAAGAAGTGTTTGTGAATCCGGTCGGCTAGAAGGGTACCGTAGTCCGGGTTGCCACCAGTGCGCATCTCGCTCATTACACTGTAGGGCCCTGCGTGGTTGGCCGAGTGTCCGGGGCTCCGCAGGAAACCATCGGCGTCTTTGATCATAAACTTGAACGGAATCCCACGCGGCTCCGAGCCGAATGCTCGGAACTCGCTTTCCGAATTGCCACTGACCCACAACAGCATGAAGTCGACGATGTTGGCGATATCGATGTGATCAGCCGCGTTGGTGAAAGGATTTGGCCTGGACAGAAGGCGCTTGGTTTCACTCCAGAACTGTCCGCTGCCATCGTACACATTCTCGTCGTTCCGAAAATTATCGTTGGCGTTGACCGCCTCGTAGTCATCTTCCGGTCCGCCGAAGTAGCTCGAGGCCATGTCCGCGCTCCAGCGCTCGCGCAGGTGATACTGCCCCCAGTAGTTGCCATTTAGGTAGAGGTGCACGAAACGGCCGTGCGGGGCGATGTTGCCCATGTCCAACATTGAGTCATCGGTAAAGCGATTCGACATGTAGGCACCGCGGCTCGACATGTCGTGCGAACCGCTTCACCGACGACTCAATGCTCGACAT
>JASLKI010000194.1 GCA_030747575.1 Verrucomicrobiota bacterium
CAGACAAGCCCTGCGTGCCGGTGCGCAGCAAAATGGCGATTAATTCACTGTCCTTGAGCGCCTCCGCGCCTTTGGCCAGAAGACGTTCGCGCGGCTTTTCGCTGTCGGGCAAATCCTTGATGCGCGTCGCCTCGGGCATGCCGTTTATTGCTGCGCAGCCTTACGTTTTCGTCGACGTTCGCGCTTGTTGGCCGCCGGTTTCTCCACCTTGGCCTGTAATTGTTTGTCCCACGAGTTGGCCTTGCGAGGGCGATAGAGCGGGCGGCCATCAATCTTCGGTTGGCTGCCAATGATGGCCCGAAATTTTTTCAGCGCGGCCAAGTGCTCCGGCTTGTCGCTGTTGAGCAAATTTTTTTGCTCGAGCGGATCGGTTTTGAGATCGTACAGCGCGGTAATCTTCGGCTCGTGCTCCAGCCAGACTTTGTGGCGTTTGTCGCGAATGACGCGGTCGGCGAAGTCGTTGGTGCCGCGCACGCCTTTTTTGTCGAGCCTTCCGGCGCCGTGGCCAAGCGCCATGATCCAGTCTCGCGGCGAGTTGTCTGCCTGGCCAAGCAGCAGCGGCGCGAACGACCTGCCGTCGAGCGTGACGCCCTTGGGCAGCTTCGCGCCTCCCAGCTCGGCGAAGGTCGGTAGCAGGTCGGAGAAGTCGGTCAGCGCGTCGGTCTCGCGACCGCCGGGGACAAGGCCGGGGCAGTTGACGATGAACGGCTGGCAGACGCCTCCCTCGAACTTGGAGCCTTTGCCGCCGCTTGGCCGTCTACCGTTGACCGTGCCGCGCAGCCCGCCGCTGGTGCCGTTGTCGGTGGTGAAAATCACGAGGGTACGGTCGCGAATTTTCAAGTCGTCGAGCGTGCTGACCAGGCGCCCGACGAGGGTGTCGGTGTAGCTCACCATCGCCTTGAGCTTGTCTTTGTTCGTGGTGACTTTCGGTTCGTCGGGAGTCGGTACGAGCGGGCCGTGCGTGAGTGCCATCGGGAAGTAGAGCATCATTGGTTTGTCCCGATGTTGCTTCATGTAGTCGATGAGAAAATCGCAGTAAATGTCTGGCCCGAATTTGTCCTTGTAGGTTTTGCTCCCGGCGCGGGTGTGGATGTAGGCGTCCCAGTAGCGCTCGTTGCTCAGCGGATTGCCGGTCTCGTAGCCGGTCCAGACCGCCCAGTCGTCGAAGCCGTGTTTTTTCAGCGCGTTGGGCTCAATGCGAAAGTCGTTGATCTGCCACTTGCCGGCGATCGCGGTGGAGTAGCCGACGCTTTTCATCACGTTGGCGAAGGTGGTGTAGTTTGCCCAATCGAAGTAGCCGACGCCCCAGCGGGGGACGTCCCAGTGATTCACCCAGCCGGTGCGCCAGGGGTACTGGCCGGTGAGCAGTGTGGCGCGGGTGGGCGTGCACTGAGGCATCGACCAGGCGTTTTGAAACTTCAGGCCGCCCTGGGCCAGGCGATCGATGTTCGGGGTATCGATTTCGTCCGCGCCGTAGCAGGAAATCCAGTCCTTGCCGAGGTCGTCGACCATGATGAAAAGGATGTTCGGCTTGGCTGCGGAAGTGGTTTGCAGGCCGAACGCACAAAGAATCGTCAGGGGAAAAAACAGGCGCTTCACGGCGGAATCGTAGCCGCCCAGCCGCCCCAAGCCAAGCGCTTGGCCAAGCGGGTTGGTTATAGTTTATCTTCCGGGCCAAAGAAAAAGGTGCGGATGTCCTCAAGGATGAGGTACATTGCCGGGACGAGGATGAGGGTGATCACGGTGGCGAAGATGACGCCGAAGCCAAGCGAGATGCCCATTGGCACGAGGAACTTGGCCTGCAGGCTTTTCTCGAGCAGCAGCGGCGTGAGGCCGGCGAAGGTGGTGAGCGATGTGAGCAGGATCGGCCGGAAACGAGCCAAGCCGGCCTGGCGCGCCGACTCCATTTCGCTCAGGCCGATGCCGCGTTTGCGATTGACGTAGTCGACCATCACGAGGCTGTCGTTGACCACCACGCCGGTCAGCGCCACCACGCCGAAACCGGAGAGGATCGTGACTTCCATGCCCATCACGACGTGTCCCCAGACCGCGCCGATGAGGCCAAACGGGATCGCCGCCATGACGATCAGCGGCTGGATGTAAGAGCTGAACGGGATCGCTAACAGTGCGTAAATAATGATCAGCGCGATAATGTAGAGGTACTGCAGGCTGGCGAGGGTCTCGGCCTGCTCGCTCTTCTCGCCCTCGAACGACCAGTAGATGCCGGGGAATTCCAGCTGCATTTGTGGGAGCAACTCCGTCTCGAGTTTGCCGTTGATCTCCTGCGTGTTGCCGATGGCGGCATCGACGTCGGCGGTGACGTTGACGGCGCGCCGCCGGTCGATGCGCCGGATCGATTCGTAGCCCCGACCGTATGTCACGCCGGCCGCCTCGACGAACGGCACCTCGACGCCGCCCGGCAGGCGGACTCGCATCTGTTCGAGGTTGGCGATGCTTCGGCGTTCGTCGCGCGGATAACGCAGCATGACCTTGACGTCGTCGCGACCGCGCTGGAGCCGCTGCACCTCGTCCCCGTAAAACGCCTGCCGCACCTGCCGCGCGAGATCGGCCTGCGACAAGCCAAGCGCCTCGGCCTCCGGCTTGATTTTCAACTGTACCTCTTCCTTGCCCTGGCGGAATGAGTCGGCGATGTCGATGACTCCGGTGAACTTCGCCAGTTCCTGCTTGAGCCACTCGGCGGCGGCTTGCAGTTGTTCAAAGTCGGCACCGGTGAGTACGACATTGATCGCGTCGCCGGCCTGGAAGATATCCGCGGTGAACGTGAGTTCCTCTGCTTCTGGCATGTCACCGACAATCTCGCGCCAAAGCCGCGCGACTTCATAGCTGTTGAACATCCGTTCCTCCGCCGGCGAGGCTTCGATGTGCACTTCGCCGGTATGCGCGCCCTTGATCGAAGTGGCAATCCTGCCGCCGGCGCGGCCCTGGTCGGTCATGAACGGCTGGCTGCCCACCGAGCTGAGCATATGGCGCACGATGCTGGGATGGTCCTTGGGTGTTTTGGCATCAAGTTGATCGCGAACCTCAAAGGCTGCTGCCTGAAGTTTATTGACAGCTCGTTGCGTTTCCTCGGTGGTGGTGCCTAGCGGCATGGTGACGGTGGCGGCCACATTGTCGCCTTCCACCGGCGGGAAAAAGACGAACCGAATGTGTCCGCCCGCCACAAATCCCATCGTGATCGCGAACACCGCCACGGCGATGGCCATGGTCAGGTAACGCCACTCGAGGCACCACCGTAGGCTCGGCTTGTAAATGCGCAGGATGAACTGGTCCATCCGCAAGACGAATCGGTGTTGAAACCGCCGCCACCCGCCGACGAACCCGGTGCCTTCGGCGATGTTGTCGACCTTTCGCAGGTTGCTGAGATGTTTTGGCAGGATGAACAGCGACTCGATCAGCGAGAAAAACAGCGTCGGGATCACGATCAACGGGATGTATTTCATGATCTTGCCGGTGTTGCCCGCGGTAAAAATCATCGGCGCGAAGGCGGCAATCGAGGTGGCCACGGCGAAGGTCACCGGCTTGGCCATCTCGATCGCGCCGGCGATCGCGCCCTTCAGGCCGGGTGTGCCGCGCTCGTGATGCGCGTGGATGTTTTCGCCGATCAGGATGGCGTCATCCACCACGATCCCGAGCACCACGATGAAGGCGAACAGTGAGATCATACTGATCGACACGTCCAGTGTTGGCATCAGCCAGAACGTCCCCAGAAACGAGATCGGGATGCCGAGGCTCACCCAGAAGGCGAGGCGGAAACGCAGGAACAACGCCAGCACGAGGAACACCAGGCAAAAGCCGGTGAGACCGTTGCGGATCATCAGGTCGCGCCGCCCGCGCAGATATGTTGAGTCATCCTGCCAGGTCGTCAGATCGATGCCTTCCGGATAACGGTGCCTCGAGCCGTCAATATACTCGTGGACAGTTTCAGAGATGGCGATGGCGCTCTCCTCGCCGACGCGAAACACCTTCACGAGCGCGCACGGCTTGCCGTCGAAGTACGACTCTTGGTCGTTATCCTCGAAGTCGTCGCGGACCGTTGCCACTTGGCCAAGCCGCAGCCGCGTGCCGTCCGGGCGCGTTCGCAGCACGATTTGCTCGAATTCGACCGCCCGCTTGGCCTGGCCCTTGGTTCGCAGCAGAATTTCGCCGCCGCGATCGGCTTTGATCGTGCCGCCCGGCAGGTCGATGGATGAACTCCGCACCGCCCGGGCCACCTCGTCGAACGTCATGCCGTATTGCCTCAGCGCGTCCTCGGAAACCTCGATCGACACCTCGAGATCGCGCACGTTGGCCAGTTCCACCTGCGTGATACCGGGCAGCGCCATCAACTCGTCGCGCACCCGCGAGGCATAATGCCGCAGTGCCTCCTCGTCGACACCGCCCGCCTCTCCGGACACGGCGACGTTGATCACCTGCTTGCGCATGATGATCTCCTCGATCACCGGTTTCTCGGCCTCCTCGGGGAAGGTGTCAATGGCATCGACGCGCGCCTTGATCTCATCAAGCGCGCGGGAGGCGTCCGCGCCCGGCGTCAACTCGACCATGATTGCGGCGGCGTTTTCCGTGGAGGTCGAGTTGACCTGTTTCACATCCGTCAGGCCGTACACCGCCTCCTCGATTTTTTGGCAGGCGCCCTCCTCGACCTCTTCCGGCGCCGCGCCGGGGTACGGCACGGTGATGTAAATCATGTCCGACGAAAACTCGGGGAACACCTCCTGCCGCAGCGTCCCGATCGACAGGAAACCGACAACGACGATGAACATCGCCATGATGTTAGCGGCGACGCCGTTCTTCGCGAACCATTCGATCAGGCTGTTCATTCGTCGAGTTCAGATCGGTTTGTCCCGCGCACCTCCACGGCCATGCCGTTGATCGCCCCCGCGAGCAGTGAGGTGATCACCTGCTCACCCGCCCGGATGCCGTTTGTGACAACCACGTGCCGGGCGTCTGCGTAGGAGACCGCCACCGACCTGAATGTAAGCCAGTGTTGGAGATCGGGCTGCCGGTATCCCAGCCACTTTTGCATGGTGCTTTCTTCGCTCACGATCCAGACGCGATCCTTCCTGCGAAGCGCCTCCCGCGGCAGCACGACGGCGTAATCCTGCGTGCGTCCATCAATGCTGGCCTGCACGAACGTTCCGTTGCGCAGCGGTGCACCGTTGCGCTTGGCCAAGCCGTACGGGTCGGCAACCTGTGCCACTACGTAGACCATCCGGTTCACCGGGTCGACCGTTTCCTCCGAGCGCACAAGTTGCCCCTGCCACTCTGTTCGTTTTCCGTTGGCAAGGGCGCTGATCGTGACTCTGGGCGCTTGGGCAAGCGCGGAATCCGTGCCGGGGATGGGCAGATTGATGAAACCCAAGTCACTGGCAGTCAAAGGCAAACGCACTTCAGAAACATCGGTGGCGAACAACTCACCCAGCGGCGCGGCCAAGGCGACGAATTGCCCCGGGCGCACATTGGCCTTGGCCACCATGCCGTCGAATGGCGCGCGGATTTCGCACCGGTCGAGGTTGCGCCTGGCCGTCTCCTCGGTGGCGCGGGCGGCCTCAAGCGCGGCGCGGGCGCTGGCCAGCTGTGGCTCGCGCGCCTGAAGGCCAGTCGGCTCCTCTTGTTTGAGCAACTGCCAGTCGCGGCGGACGACGTCGGCCTCATTGATTTCCGTCAGCAACCGCAGCTCGGCCTGGGCGACCTGTGCCTTGGCCTGCGTGAGCGCCAACTCGTAATCCCTCGGGTCGATTGTGAGCAACACGTCGTCCTTCGCGAAAACCTGTCCGGCGTTGAACGACTCCGCGACCGAGACGAGCCGGCCGCTGACTTCGCTGACAAGCCGAACGCTCGTCCGGGGCAGGGCGGTTCCCTGTGATGGGATCCGGTACGTGTGCGGCCCTGTCACGGCGGTGTGCACCTCCACGCTTGGCGGCTTCGGCGTGGCGATCTGCGATTCCGGCACTCGGCCGGACTTCACCAGCACGGCGGCGAGGCCGATTCCGGCAAAGGCCACGGCGAACGTGCTGATGATTTTCAGCCTGCGGTTGGGGTTACTGCCTTGCGGTTCCATCGTTCTTCAATGTTTCAAATCCGCCGCCCAGGGCGAGGTGTAAATTGACCCGGTTCTCGAGTTGGCGTCGCCGCGCTGCCCACCACCGGCTCTCGGCGGTGACCGCGCGCCGGCGCGCCTCGAGCAGTACGATCAGGCTGCCAAGCCCGTGGTCGTATCGCTCCTGCGCGGTTTGCGCGGCGGCTTGCGACTGCTCGTACGCGGTGCCCAGCGCCGCGTCCATGGCGGCCAGTTGTTGTGCGGCGTCGAGCGCGTTTTCCACCTCGCCCATCGCGTTGAGCATCGTCGAGCGAAACGATTCCTCCGCGGCCTTCAGGTTGGCGCGTTGCAGGCGGACGTTGGCACGCAGCCGGCCGGCCTGGAACACCGGCTGGGTCAAATTGGAGGCGACGTTCCAGACCACCGAGTCGCCGGAGAGCAGCCCGTCGAGTTCGCTTGTCGAGGTGCCGCCGCTGGCGGTCAAGCTGATCTGCGGGTAGAGCGTCGCCTTGGCCTGCGCGAGTGTCGCGCCGGTGGCGAACAGCCGCTGCTCGGCGGCGACGAGATCGGGTCGAC
This sequence comes from Verrucomicrobiota bacterium, assembly GCA_030747575.1. Classification (GTDB taxonomy): domain Bacteria; phylum Verrucomicrobiota; class Verrucomicrobiia; order Limisphaerales; family UBA1096; genus UBA1096. Next base: position 6,635 of record JASLKI010000194.1, read on the forward strand.
GGGACAGAATTTCCGCCGGCACACCGGCCGGGATCGCCGCGGGTAACAGGGGCAGTTCCTGCGGGATGGCCAGCTTGTTGGCCGGGAATTGGCCAAGCAGGATTTCCAAACGCCGGATTGACTGGGTGGCAACCGACTCCAGTTCAGCGGCTTGCGCCTCCGATCCGGCGAGGTTGACCTTGGCCAGGCGCAGATCCACTGACGATAATATGCCCTGCTCGAACCGGGCTTGAACCTGCACCACGGTTGTCTCGTGCGTGGAGACGGCAAACTTGGCCAAGCGCGCCTGTTGCCGCGACTCGATGGCCAGCAACCACGCCTTGGCCACTTGGCCGGCGAGCGAGTGGCGCGTCCCGGCGAACTCCGCCGCCCGGCCAAGCGCGTTCGCCCGTGCTAGGCGTTTGCCGGCGCGTACCCGGCCCCACAGGTCGAATTCCCATTGTGCACCAAGCGTGAGGTGGTGACTTTGGCTGTGAAAGGAGTCAGGCATGTCGGGAATCTTCACGCCGAATTTCGCCAGGTTCATCTGGCTGGCCGACAAGCCGCCGGTGAGACCGATCTGCGGCAATTGATCCGCTCCGGCAATTTTGGCCTGCGTCCACGCAGCCTCGAGCCGGGCGGCAGCACTCCAAACGTCTGGGTTGGCGGCGAGGGCTTTGCCAATTGCCTGGCTCAGTCCGTCGTCGCGAAAGTTGTGCCACCAAAATGTAGGCGCATGACCGGTGCTCCCGCTGGGCGCAGACCAGCCGCCGGGGAGTTGGTTGGCAAAATCCCGGGCCGTCCGGTTGGAGTCGGTGGCGCAACCGGCGAGCAGCAGAACTGCCGCGGTGATGAAGGGAGTTCGGCGCATTACTTCTTTTTGCGTGGGCGCGTGGGTGGGCTGGCCTTGGCCCGGAAGCCGGCGGCGGTGAAATCAATCAACCGTCGCACCGTTGTTTCGTAATCGCTGGGCTCGAATTGCGTTCCGGTAAACTTCGCCAGCAAGTCGGCGTTGCAAAGCGTGTGCGCCATCGCGCCGGCCATGAAGTGCGAGCGCCAATCCGTTTCTTCCTTGGCCAATCCGGGTAGTGAAGCATCGAGGGCGGCACTGAACTGAGGGATCACTTCAGCCAACTCGCTCATCATGAATTTTTGAAGATTCGCGTTTCGGTCGAACAACACACGGCCGATCAACCGCGAAAACGTCGGACCAACTTTGGGGTTGGCCTGCACACGGAACAGCGGCAGGAACAGGCACTCGAGTACGCGCTCCAGTTTCACTGCCCGCTTGCCTGCTTTGGCCCGCGCCTCGGCCAGCCCGGCCAGGCGCTCTTCATTGATCGGGCGGAGTCGTCGCGCCACCACGGCGTGAAGCAACGCCTGCTTCGAGCCGAAGTGATAATGCACCGCCGCGAGGTTGACCTTGGCTGACGCGATAATGTTGCGCAGCGACACGGCATCGAACCCCTTCTGGGCGAAAAGCCGCTCGGCGGTGTCGAGGATCCGTGTCTTGGTGTCCTTTTTTTTCATTTAATTCAAACGACTGTTTGAAACATGCGTTTGTTTTAGGCGCCACCGCCCCGGCCGTCAACCCTTTTTTTTTGGCGTGCGCCGCCAAGCTCCACCTTTTTCCGGATTCTGCTTGGCCGGGGAGGATTCCGCTTGGCCAGGCGCTTGGCCGGGGGCACCCTCCTCGCATCATGTGTTTCCACAAAAAGAGGAGCGTTTGTTTTGTCGCCGCTGTTTTATTGTCGACTGTGTCGGTAGCTGCCGCGGAGGACGGGTTTCGCCCGTTGTTTAACGGCAACGATCTCGGCGGCTGGGTGCCGGTGAACACCGCGCCGTCCACTTGGTCGGTGCGCGACGGGATGATCATTTGCTCTGGTAAGCCGACCGGCGAGTTGCGGACGGAGCGGATGTACCAAAACTTCATCATGGAGGTGGAGTGGCGGCACATGAAGACAAGGGGTAACGCAGGGATTTTTGTCTGGGCGGATGACATCACGGCGCGCGGGCAGCCGTTTCATCGCAGTATCGAGGTGCAGGTGCTTGAGAATGCCTACGGGAATTCCGGAGGCCACACGGTGCACGGCGACATTTTTCCGATCCACGGCGCGAAGATGACACCGATCAACGGCCGGGGCGGCAGCCGGGCGTTCCCGACGGAGTTTCGCTCCAAGCCAAGCCCGGAGTGGAACCATTACCGGATCGTCTGCGACGACGGGAACATCTCGCTGGCGGTCAACGGCAAGGTGGTGACGCGCGGCCAAGAGGCCAGCCCGCGCAAGGGCTACATCTGCCTCGAGTCGGAGGGCGGCGTGGTGCATTACCGCAACATGCGAATCAAGGAACTGCCGCCGACACCGCTTGAGGCGGGGCAGGTCGCCATCGCCAATCGTGGCTATCGTTGTCTGTATACGGGCGTTGATTTTTCCGGCTGGCGTGCAACGGAGGGTTGGCGCTCGCAAAACTGGCAGTTTCGTTTTGACGGAAAACCGGACGCAGCCGACAAGTCGCTCCAGACCGCCGAGTCGTTCGGTGATTTTGGCTTTATCTTCGACGTTCGCGTGTCGGGGGAGACCAAGCCGTGCACGGTTCAGCTTCGAGGCTCGGCGGCGGGGGCCGTCGCGATTGCACCTTCGTTGTACAAAGACGCCTTGGTTTTGAAGGGGCGCAACTGGAACCGTTTTGCGGGCGAGTTGCGCGGCGATAGGCTCAGCCTGAACCTAAACGGCAAGCCGATTTTTATCAGCAAAAATCTGGACGGCGTGCCGGCCAACGGGCCGCTGAAAATAGTGCCAAGCGGCCCGATCAATTTTGCGAATGTGTACGTTCGAGACTTGGCCAAGCGGTGACGCTCCCCTGTGAAATCCTCCGTCGTCCTTTCTTTTTTTGTTTGCGGCTTGGGCGAGTGGCATCACTTCGTGTTTCTAAAGGACGGCGATCGAAAGGCTCACCCTGTTCTTCCGGTTGCGGCTTGGAAAACGGTGATTAGCCGCTCTCCTTGAATTCCATCCAGTGCTCGGGGTTGTTGTCGTAGTAGAGATTTAGTTTGTCGCCATCCACCTCGAAGCCCTTGGACGAGGCGGCTGCCGGTTAAGGTGAAAACCGGGCTGAACCAGTTCAGGGCAGGAAGACAAACTCGGGGTTCACTTCAGCCAATGTTCATGGGGTTTTTTGAATAATCAAATTGTTGGTGCCACTTCTGGTGCCACTTTTTTGAGGCCGTCGGTGGCATCGCGATAATCAGCCAGCCCGTCCCGCTCGATATTGGTGCAGACCGAATGCCTTCCTTTGACCTCTGAAAACGGAACCCGCCAAATCTCATCGTGCGGAATCAGAACCACCGAAATAGCTTTAATCGCTAACTGAATAAAGCTTGGAGGTACACCGATTACCCCCACTTTGTCTGATTGCTTCGTTTAAAGATCAGTGAATCCCCTACAACATTTAATACTCCTTGAAACCTAACCTAATTGGGATGACGGTTCCCTCGCTATGAAATCAATACTCGTTTCAATCGTTGCAGTCGTGGTGCTGGTGGGGTGTGGGGAGTCGCAGCAAAATCCTATTCACGACACCGATGGAGTGAAACTTGTTGAACCAGTAGTTGATGGCGCAATACTGGAACCGCCAGCAACCACCGTAACTCCGGCACAAGCACAGCCCTCTCCGCCGGTTGCCGGAAAGCCAGTGCAGCAACCATTTCCAACCGCAGAGGAAAATCGATCTAAACCCGTTGTCGAACCGGCACCACCAGCGAAGATTGGTAAAGAATTAAACCCGGAAACAGATCGTGCCTTGCGTGATGCCATTGCAAAAGGGGATATTGAATCGCTCAAACGGCAGTTGGCCTCTGGTGTGGATGTGAATTTGAAGGCTGCCCGAGGATGGACTCCATTGCATAATTCGGTTGATTCTGATAATAAGGAAATAGTTGAATTACTTATAAAGAATGGCGCGGACGTAAATGCAACACATAATGGAGGAGGGACTCCTTTGCATTGGGCTGCCAGAAAAGGTCAAAAAGAAATCGTCGAACTGCTTATCTCCAATGGTGCAAACGTGAATACACAGGATGAAGATGGAGGAACTCCTCTGTTTTATGCGTCGAACCCAGAAATCGCCGACCTCCTTCGCAAACACGGCGGCAAGACGGGTGAAGAATTGAAAGCTGCTGGCAACTAAACCAACCCACTCCACCACTTGAACGCCACAGACCTATGAAACACCTCCTACTAACAACAATCGCAGCCTTGCTTTTGGGTGCCAGTACGGTTGAAGTGTTTGGTGAGGAAAAAAGGCAGAAACAGATTGCTTCTTCAAACAAGGAGTTAACAGGTTCCATAAACGGAGGGACTGTTTTCGTAACTTTGGTTTCCCATTTTGATCGACCCTGGACAATGAGTTCAAAGGATTTAACAGCCTTGCAAACGTTAACCAAGAACCACCCAAAAGTGCGTTGGACCCATCTCTTCAATCCGGTCTCCTATACCACTCCCACTCCACTCTTAGAAAACATAGAAACTTTCCTCAAAGAATCACAAAAAAAACACTTTGCTGAAATTGGCGTGCATCTGCACATGTACCAAACCTTTGTTGAAGGTGCCGGAGTTGAGTTTAGGATCAAACCCAGCGTGTCTGCAAAACAAGCCAAAGGCAGCTTTGACAGATCGGGTTACAGTGTCCCCATGTCTGCCTATACTGGTGAAGAAATATTGCTGATGCTCGATTTTACGCTGGCTCAGTTCAAGTCCCGGGGATTCGGCGTGCCAAAAACATTCTGTGCAGGTTTTTATACGACAAGCTTAGAACTGCAAAACAAGATCGCTTTGAAGGGTTTTACCTCTAGTGCAGCTGCATTTCCTCCTGGAAAGGAAGTAGGCTCTCAATATGCACCTTCTTGGCACGAATTAGCAGGTTGGGATACTAGCGTCACGATTCGCTCTGTTCCTTACAGAATCTCGAAAACTACAATTTTGCCAACCGGTACCCAGCCATTTATCCAAACGGTTGATGGAAATCCATTGGTGGAAATTCCACAAAACTGTAAGATAGACTGGATGGTTACTGCTGAGGATATGAAGATGATTATCAACCACCACGTTCAATTTGCTAAAAAAGGCAAGTCAACCGCTGTCTGTTTGGCAATTCACGAAGGTAGCGCTGATCGTTATTTCACCAAATTTAACGATGTGCTTGAATATGTTGATGACTTATCCGCAAACCGAAATGCGCAAGTAAAAGTTCGGTACGCAACC